>VGTJ01000047.1 GCA_016874775.1 Deltaproteobacteria bacterium | reverse complement strand
TGACTGTTGCGGCTTGCAATTCCTGCTTCAACCGGCAAATAAGCGCTTCGTTTCTTTCTCCATCATTGCTCCTACTTACGGCAACTGCAGAATAAACTCCACGGCGGCTGTTAACTTAATGCCATTGCCCTGCCAGGGAGAGGGAAGCACGAACGGAGCGAATGCGGGTAAGAGTAAATAGCTGGGGGTAAGACTCTCGTCCTCCGCTCTTGTTTCCATGCCCTACTTCCCTTTGTATTCTGGCGACGTCGGCTTCTCTAGCCAGTCACGCCGTTTCTCGTACGGCAACGCAGTATACGTCTTCATGGCAGCCAGACCATCTTCGGACAACATGGTCTCCAGAAACGCCGCACTCTCAACATCTAATCCAGCCGCGAGATGTGTGTCACTGCCTGCGTAGACCGCATGTTTCGCGCGCGACACCGCGATCGGCGAAAAAGATGCAATCTCCGCAGCAATCTCTTTTGCCCGAGCTAAGGCATCATCAACCACTTCATGAACCAGCCCCATTGCCAAGGCTTCCTCTGGACGTACCACGCGTGAACGCAGGACAAACTCAACCGCACGGCCCGCACCGATCAAACGTGACAAACGTTGCGTGCCGCTACCTCCGGGTAAAATTCCCAGTTTCACTTCTGGCAAGCCATAACGAATATCAGCCTTCTGACCAATGCGAATATCGCAGGACAAACTCAGCTCGAAGCCGCCACCCATCGTGTCACCATTCATCGCGACAATAACCGGCTTAGGCAAATCACGCATACGTTTCAGCATCGCATGATAACCTGTAGTGAGGGCAGTACCAGCAACACGCATCGCCTCACGGTTGCTTGCCAGCTCGACTAACTCTTCCACGCTGTAATGCGTGATGAATTTCCCCGGCATCCCGCCGGTTAAGACGACAGCACGAATATCTGGCTTCCGCCATTGTTCGATAAGTGCGGAAAACTCTTGTGCCCCTGCCGCACAGAAATAATTCATCGGTGGGTTCAGATAGGTCGCTACTACGACATGATTAGCGACTTCGGTTGTCCATAGGCTCATTGCGAACTCTCCTCTTCTTCTTTTTTCCTTGATTCGTCAAAGGCTCATAAATTTCGACTATTTCGGAGACTCCTGCGGCCAACCGGTCGTCAAGGTCATACCGGGTAACCCACGCTACGACCTCTTCGTCCGTTGCATCTGGTGCAAGTGGAGGAATAAAGGGAATCTTCTTTGCTTTCTTCATAGCTCAAGGGATTTTGTGATCACGCATCACGTATCACGCATCACAGCTTATCCGTCCCTTCAGGCATCGGAACAGGCGGATTAAACGTCGGATTGGTACCCGAGAGGATATTTTCCATTCGTGTGCGGACAAACTGCATAAACTCGGGATGTGGGAAAATATAGAACTGTTCGTTGACGATGGCCTGAAAAACTTTCTCTGCCACTTCTGATGGTGGCATGCCGCCCGCAATCATCATCCGTGCCATCTCGGCGAATGCTTGATAGGATTCCGGAATTGGTCGCTCTGGTGTCGTCAGATGCGCGGGGCGGTTCCGAGCAGAGTCGATGATGTTGGTTTTGACAAAACCAGGACACAACACCGACACTTTGATCGGTGAAGCATTCATCAACAATTCGAGATGAAGCGACTCCGACATCGTGACCACCGCAAACTTGGTGACGTCATAGACCGACATAAACGGCGAAGAAAGATGCCCAGCCATCGAGGCGGTGTTGACGATGTGGCCTTCGGTGCCTTGCTGTTGCATGATCGGCACGAAGGTGTGGATACCGTGGATCACTCCCCACAGGTTGACGCCAATGACCCACTGCCAGTTTTCCAGCGTTTGGTCCCAGGTGGTGCCCATGTCGCCGCCAACACCTGCATTGTTGCACACGATGTGAACCGCTCCGAAGGTATCGAGCGTTTTGCGTGCCAATGCATCGACCTGAGCGGCTTGTGACACATCGGTCACAACACTCAATGTCGTTGCACCCTGCGCGCGCATTTCGCCCTCGGTCTTTTTCAGCGCACCTTCTTCGACATCAGCAAGTACGATTTTCATCCCTGCTGTGGCAAAGCGCTCGGCCATGGCGCGCCCAATGCCGCTCGCGGCACCAGTGACAACGGCAACCCGATCTTTGAACTCCTTCATAATGATCCTTTCTGTTCCCCCACGATTACTTCGCCGCTGGAGCTGGCACTTCTGCCATACGCGAAGTGGTATCGTTATCGTACTCAAGGTGTAGCGCACGCACAATCAACCCGTGCATGCGCCACAATCCGATCACCACGAACAGTTCGAGAATCTCAGGATCAGATAAGTGCTTTCGCAAGGCTGCAAACGTGGCATCTTCAACCAAGTTCCGTGACAGGATTTCATCCGCCGCCGCCATCACCGCGCGTTCGACTGGCGAGAACACATCACTGGTTGTCCAGCCTTTAATCGCTGCGAGTTTGTTTTCAGACACGCCAACCATGCGCGCCACTTTCAGATGTTGGGAGTATTCAAATTTTGAGTCACCGACGATGCCGGTACGCAGAATTGCCAGTTCGCGCAGTTTGGGGTCAAGCTTACGTCCTGGTTGTAGCAACCCCATAAGGTCATTTCTTGCCATCAAGAAAAGGTCCGGAACTAACGCAAACGTTGTCCAGTAGTCACCCGGTGTTCCGGTCGTAGTTCCTGGCTCTCTGACGGGGTCGCGGTCACCAAAGAATTGACGATACACTTCCAATACTTCTGGCGGGGCTTCGGCTTTTGATACTTGGCGTAATCGACCCATGAGACGGCTCCTTTCCACGTTGTTGGGGGAAATCCATACCACGAGGCGGACGCAAGCGCCCAGCCCCCTTATCTGCCAGTTGCGTTTGAGGGGCCGTCCGTGCATACATGAACGCGATCAACATATCCGGGGACGAAGATAAAGCGCAGGTAGTGCTGAGTAACTGTAGACGAGCCGGAACCTCCAGATCAGAAATGGATAGAGATATGCAGACAGACTGGTTCTTTCCGCCCTTTCATCTTGACGTCCGTGGCGAGCGCCTCTGGCGCGGGACACAGCTTCTCGAGTTGCGCCCGAAAACCTTTGCGATTCTTCGCTACTTGGTGGAGCACGCCGGAGAATTGATAACGAAAGCGCAACTGTTCGATGCAATGTGGCCCGGGATTGCTGTTGGCGACGCCGTGCTCAAAGTGAGCATCGGTGAATTGCGTGAAGTGTTGGGCGATCTTTCGCACAAACCGCGATTTATCGAGACTGTACATCGACGAGGATATCGCTTCATCGGACAAGTCACTGACAGTCAGCCATCGGGAGTCAGTGCCAAGGAAGCAGCGACAAGCGGGAAGCCGCAGACGAGCCCCCTTTCCCAACCAACCTCTAACCCTCCACCTCTCACCTCCAGCATCGTTGGTCGTGACGCAGAGTTGACTCGGCTACACAACCTGTTTGAGAAAACCTTACATGGTGAACGACAGTTCGTGTTTGTGGCTGGTGATGCGGGGATTGGTAAGACAGCATTGGTTGACACCTTTCTCGCTCAGGTTATGGCATACTCCACAGTCTGGAGTGTCCGCGGGCAGTGCTTTGCTCACTACGGAACGAGTGAGGCATATCTGCCTATTTTAGAGGCGATGAGTGTTCTTTGCCGCGGACCAGCTCGTGAGCGGATCATCGCACTTTTGCAGCAGTACGCGCCAACCTGGCTCGCGCAGTTGCCAACGGTCTTGAGCGCTGCCGAACGCGAAGCGTTATATCGTCGCCGCTTAGGGTCTTCTCAAGAACGGATGCTGCGAGAGCTCGCCGATTTTCTTGAAGTCCTCGGAACGCAAGCCCCGGTGATCTTCATTCTGGAAGATCTGCATTGGAGTGACACTTCAACACTGGACTTAGTGTCTGTTCTTGCTCGTCGAGCCACTGAAGCGCGACTCCTCGTGCTGAGCACGTATCGACCGGTGGAGCTGATTTTGCACAAACATCCACTGAAGCAAGTCAAGCAAGAACTCGAAGGCCATAACAAGTGTGTCGAAGTTGCACTCGAATTGCTTCCTGTTGAGGCGGTTTCTCAATTTGTCAAAAACAGACTTGCCGAGAACCAGTATACGCCACAAGGAGTCGACGATCTGGCGGCGTTTATCCATAGCCGCACCGACGGGCACCCATTGTTTATGACAGCCCTCGTAGACGAGGCGGTGAACCGGTATGTCACTTCTCAGACTCCAGACGGAGAAACACTTCGGGGAACCCTTGCCGCGCTTGACCAAAGAGTCCCGGAGAATATCCGTCACTTGATCGAACGACAGAAAGAGCAGTTAGAGGAAGACGCTCAGCAGGTACTCGAAGTTGCCAGTGTCGTCGGGACAGAGTTTTCAGCGGCAACAGTCGCGGCTGCCTTGGAAAAAGAACAAGAGTGGGTTGAAGAGTGTTGTGACCAATTGGCTCAACAACGGCAATTTCTCCAACCGGTGGGCTTAGTGGAGTGGCCAGACGGAACGGTCGCCGGACGCTATGCCTTTCTTCATGCGCTCCATCAAAACGTCCTGTATGAAGGGCTCACTCCCGTGCGTCAACTGACACTCCATCGTCGTGTAGGTGAACGAGAAGAAGCCGCATACGGGGACCGTGCGAGTGAGATTGCTGCCGTACTAGCGCACCGTTTCGACTGTGGGAAAGAGTATCGTCGCGCCGTGCGGTATTTGCAGCTGTCCGCGACCGCCGCTAAGGGGCGTGCGGCTCCGCGTGAAGGGATTCAGAACTTAACCAAAGCGTTGCAGTTACTGCAAATGTGGCCAGAAGGTGGCGAACGTCTCGGCCAGGAACTCTTGTTGCAGTTGGCTCTCGGACCAATGCTCATGGCCACCCGCGGCTATGCGTCGGTTGAAGTCGAACACGCGTTTGCCCGCGCCCAGGAGTTGTGTCAGCAGCTTGGGAATCCGCCCTTGCTGTTTCCTGCCATCTGGGGAGTGTGGGCCTCACATCTCGTTCGTGGGAACATCTACGCCGCGCGAGAATTAGCTGAGCAAGTTTTCGCTTTGGCACAGCAGACCCAAGACCCTGATCAGTTAGTTGAAGCCCATCATGCACTATGGGTGACAAAGTTTTTTGCTGGTGAATTCGAGTCCGTACTTTCGCACGTTGAGCAAGGCTTATCGTTGTATCGCCCTATCCACCAAGAATTCATTGGGCTCTATGGGCAGGACGCCGCCACGGTAGGGTTATCTTATCGTGCTGTCACTTCCTGCCTGTGCGGGTATTACGACCAGGCGGTCCACGCCAGCGAACAAGCGCTAGCACAAGCGCACGACGTTGCTCACTTGTTTAGCGTGGGGTTTGCCATGCAGTTTGCGACATGGACGTCCTTTTTTCGCGGCGACTCTACAACGCTGCTTGAACAGGCCGACGCACAAATCGCTTTTAGCATAGAACAGGGGTTTCCGTTTTGGCTGGCAGGTGGTGTCCATTTTCGTTCCCACGCCCTGGCTGCGCAAGGTCGTGTAGAAGAAGGGTTGAAGTTGATACGGCAAGGACTCACCGCCTGGCAGGCCACCGGTGCAAAATTAGCCATCCCTTCGTATCTCGCGACCTTTGCCGAATTGTATATCCGTACGCAACGTCTGGAAGAGGCATCCTCTGTATTGGAGCAAGCCTTCGCCTTCATGGAACAAACCGGCCAACGCTACTATGAAGCGGAGCTGTGGCGGCTCAAAGGAGACATTTTGCTGATGCAAGATGTCCAAAGCCCAAAGTCTAACGTCAAAGGTCCAGAGTCGGCAAAGACCAAATCCAAACCTCTCACTCCTAACGCCCTGGCCGAGGCAGAGGAATGCTTTCTCAACGCCATTGAAGTCGCGCAACGGCAGCGGGCAAAGACCCTTGAACTGCGTGCACTGATGAGCCTCGTTCGATTACGGCAACACCCAGCCGCAAAACACGGACAACATCCGGCACTCGCAGATGCACACAAAATGTTATCAGAAGTCTACAACTGGTTTACCGAGGGATTTGACGCGCAGGACCTGCAAGAGGCAAAAACGTTGCTGTCAGAGCTGAGTGGTGGAGCAGCGCCCCCCTCGCGCCAACAGAAACCGACACCGACTAAACGCGCGAAGAAAAATGCCACGCCATTGGAAAAACGATGAACACAAGCGAATTACTTTTTGAACAGCAAGGCGCAGTCGCAATTATTACCTTTAATAGACCGGACGCGCGTAACGCGATTACCTGGGCAATGTACGATGGTTTGATGGAGTCGAGCGAAGAAGTTGACCGCAATGACACAATTCGTGTGGTGATCTTCCGTGGCGCAGGAGGACAAGCGTTCGTTGCGGGCACAGACATCAGTCAGTTTCAGAATTTTCGCACCGAAGACGACGCGCTCAACTATGAACGACGCTTAGATGAGGTTGTCGGTCGGTTGGAGCAGGTCACCAAACCGACGATTGCTGCGATTACCGGTCCTGCTGCTGGCGCTGGGGCGGTTGTCGCCCTCACGTGCGACCTGCGTTACTGCACGCCGGAAAGCCAGATTGGGGTGCCAATCGCACGAACGTTAGGTAATTGTCTGTCAATTGCGAACTATGCGCGACTCGTGGATATGGTTGGTCCGGCACGAACAAAAGAGTTGTTGTTTCGGGCCAGGTTACTTTCGGCGAATGATGCTCTCCAACTTGGTCTCATCAACGAAATTGTTCCCGCAGAGCGTTTGTTCGAGCATGTCGTAACCGTGGCTCAAGAAATCGCAACTCACGCACCAATTACACTGCGAGTGACAAAAGAAGCGATTCGTCGCTTGCAGGTCCATCGGCGGGCAGTTGATGGCGATGATCTCACGGTGATGGCCTATATGAGCGAAGACTTCCGCGAAGGGGTGAACGCATTCGTGGCCAAGCGGAAGCCGCAGTTTCGCGGGAAATAGATAAGAACGAGGAGTGAGACGTCAATGATGAGAGACTATTGAGTCCGCCTTACGTTACTGGCTCTTGGTGTTTTTGTCCTTGTGCACGTCTTCTTGTTGCAAACGAGCATAGTATTCATTAACTGACTGCAACAATTCCGGGCGGTCACTCTGGAATAATGAGCGTCCTAATCGAGTCGCCAGGTAGGACGCGACATAATCAGCAAAGAGATGATACAGCAGCGGCGAGAACTCTTCACGCACCTCACCATAGACAGGTAACACGCTATGCGCATGACGAGTAACGTCGGTGTCATTTGTGTGTGCAACAGCGATGACTCGTCTCCCCAATGCACGAGCCGTTGCCGCTAAGTCACCCGCTCGCCAATACGAGCGACCCGGTGGAGCGACAACGAACACTGGCATGTCAGTAGGATAGGCAAAGCGTTGTACGTGCCACCACTCTTCCAAGTCTTCACCGAGCGTAAAGATCCCCGCTGCCTCGATAACTTTCGCTGCACTGAAGAGGGCAGTCCCATAACTCGGCCCACTGCCGACCATAACCATCGCAGGAGCATCGGCGACGAAGTTCGCTACCTCATGACATCGTTCTTTAATGGCCGCCGAGGTAGTTTCTACGGTATCAGCAAGGGCAACGAGTTCGTGCCGTAAGCGGTTCGCCTCTTCGGGTGGATAACTGTTGCGCATTTCGCCCAACTGAATCGCTACCAACAGCATCCCCAGTACACTCGCCTGATAGGTACGAATCCCTGGAGAACGTTCCTTCTGTGGCAGTTCCACGATGATCGAGCGGTCAGCAGCTTGGGTCACTGCACTCTTCGGGACACCGGTCAGGGCAATTGTCAGCACTCCATGTGATCTCGCACGTTCGAGAGCTTGCACCACACGTTGAGTGCCACCTGACGCTGAAGTGGCGATCACTAAGGTTTGCTGTGGTGTAACCGGGCGCATCCACGCTACGCCATAGTCGAGAAACCGTTGCGCACTCAGCGGTTCGCAGTCGACACCCGCAATCGTCTCAAAGGCCATCTCCGTGGCACATGAAGCGTGATAGGAATCCCCGTCGCCGGTCAGGTACACCTTGCGCACCGACTGCCACTCCGAGGGCGTAAGGATCGTACGAATCTGTTGGGCAAACGGGTGTGTCAACGTACGCAAGTCACCTGCCAGCCCTTCCACTTGTCTGAGCATCACTGCTGGTTTGAGCGGTTCCATAGGCACGCCCTTATCGTTCTAGCCGACGCACGATGTCGACATACGATTTCACTCGCTCAACATCAATTTGTCCTCCCCAACCACCACGTTCGAGGCAGGTGCCCACAAACGCGCCATCCGCTGCTGCCAATAATCGTGCGGCATTGTCGTGATTCGTGTAGCCCGCCAAGATGATGGGCAACCCTGGCACCGCTTTCCGTACAGAGCCGATCATCGCAAGCGTTTTCTCTTCGTCAGGGTCACCTAATGACACGGCGTCTGCGCCCACGTGTTTTGCACTACGCGCTACGTCAGCTGTAGATTGCGGTTCGCCAAACCACTTAAAATGCATGGAGTCGACTTCGGCGATCACTTTTATATCCCATGCGTTGATCTTGTTACGATACTCCATCACTTCGAGAGGATTGGCTTCGACCATGCCGTGGGTCGTCAGGGTCATACCAACTACCGCACCGGCACGAATAAAGGTGCCACCGGCAACTTTTGCGACCGCCAATGACGCTTTGAGAGCGTTACGCATCAGTTGTACACCGACTTGGAACTCTTCTCCGGTTGCTTGCGCAATGGCTTGCACGATAAGGCCCATCGCCGTGGTGCGCGCAGGATCAGACTCGTCTTTTACGCTGTAAATCCGATCGACCGTTTGCACTAAGCAGCCATCTGCTCCGCCTTCATGAAGGGCGCGGGCCGATTGGACAGCCATCTCAAGCGTTTGCGCGAAACTGCGGTCTTTGTAAAAGAGCGTGCCAGGGAGTGGTTGCAGGTGGATCATCCCCAGCACGGCTTTCCGTTGGCCAAGAGTAGAAAAGTCTCTCACAGTTAGTCCTCTACACGATGCGTTCGTCGTAACAGAGCCGACGACTCAATCAGACCTGAGAACATTCATGCACTTTACACTCAAGACTCCACATCGTGCCATTCTGAGCGCAGCGAAGAATCTCTCTGCAAGACCCTTCGTTGCACTCAGGGTGACAGCGCGAGTGCGCCAATCTTTCATGGTCCGATTTAGCGTGGCTGCATGCGAATGGCTCCATCGAGGCGAATGGTCTCACCGTTGAGCATCGCATTTTCGACGATATGACACGCGAGCTGTGCGTATTCTGCTGGGCGGCCCAGTCGTGATGGAAACGGCACCTGGGCACCGAGCGATTGCCGCGCAGCTTCTGGTAGACCCATGAGCATTGGGGTCTCAAAAATCCCTGGCGCGATGGTGCACACACGAATTCCATAGCTGGCAAGATCGCGCGCGATCGGCAAGGTAATGCCGACCACACCACCTTTCGAGGCCGAATACGCCGCTTGCCCAATTTGCCCTTCAAACGCAGCAACCGAGGCGGTATTGATAATCACGCCGCGCTCTCCACCCGCATTCGGCGCATTCTTGGCCATCTTAGCGGCAGCGAGGCGAATCGCGTTAAACGTGCCAATCAGGTTGATCTCGATCGTGCGACGGAATGGTTCCAAGTCGAGTGGGGCCTCACCTTTGCCCAGCGTCTTGCCAGCGGTGGCAATACCAGCGCAATTGACAAGAATGTGGGCTGCACCAAGTGTTTGTGTCGCTTTGTCGATCGCCGCAAAGAGTTGATCGCTGTTGGTGACATCAGCTTCGATGAACGTTCCATTGACTTCTTTGGCAATCGCAGCACCATTCGATTTCGCCAAATCAAGAATCGCGACCTTTGCACCTTTGGCGGCAAAGGCACGGACGGTAGCCTCGCCCAAACCAGAACTTCCACCAGTAACGATTGCACCAGCACCTTGCAGATCCATGTCTTCTGTTCCTCCCAAGAAACGTTGATGGATGCGGAGTGTACCACTCCTCTTCACCACTGACTACTGAATGCTGACGACTGGCACTTGCGCTTGACTACTGACTCCTCTCCCCGTCTCAGTTATAGTCTCCGCCATGATTCGAGCAGGCGATATTACTATTCATTTTCTCAACGCAGGTTTTTGGTGGGACGATGGCGGCGCGCAGTTTGGCATTGTTCCCCGCGAGTTATGGGAAAAAGAGAAACCAGCCAATGCACGTCATCGCATTCGCATGAGCTTAACCTGCCCGCTGATTCTCACTGGTAGAGAGGTCATCCTGGTTGATACAGGGATTGGCAACCGGCTCAGCGAGCGTGAGCAGCAGATTTACGCTCCTGAACCAGGTGATGGATTGGCTGGCGGCTTGCGCAAGCTAGGATTAACACTCGACAGCGTGACTCACGTCGTTTTCTCGCACTTACATTTCGATCATGTCGGCGGAGTGATTGATAAGTCTCCAACGGGTGAGATTCGCTCAATTTTCGCCAAGGCACAGTTCCTTATTCAGAAACAAGAATGGGAGATTGCAATGGCACCGACTGATGAACGGTTAGCTGCGGCGTACCGTCATGCTCCGGAATGTCTCAAAGCATTACAAAATGTCGAGTTATTAAACGGAGACTCGCAGCTCTTTCCCCACGTGCGTGTATCGATCTCCGGCGGGCATGCAGATTTTCATCAATGTGTCATTGTCGAGTCTGGAGGAACGGGCTTGATCCACTTTGCCGACATCGTACCGACAACATCACACTTACGGTTAGCGTGGAACGCTGCGTATGACACGAACCCACTTGGTACTATCGCCGCGAAGAAGCGGTTCTTTGCTGAAGCACGCGCGAAAAATTTGTGGGTGTCGTTCTCGCACGATGATAAAGTCGCGGCTGGGCGCCTCGATAATGAAACCGGCAAAGCGCCACAGTTGGTAGAAACACTGACAATCATGTAACGCCCGCTTCCTATGAATGTCATTCATGACGAAAACTGCTCGAACAGAGCAGCGCATCAACGCACTAAATCAAACCACGCGAGATTGGTGCATCCGGGGGTTTCACTAGAGAGACCGTAGCGTGCGCTGTGCGCACGGGAATCAGAGCTGGCAAGCGCATCGTGCGCACAGCGCACGCTACTCCAACTGTACGAATCTTCTGTGGTACGATTTAGGTGAGCGTCTAGGCCGCGATTCCACAGAGGGCGCCCAATCCCTTGTTGATGGGCCTTCATCGCCTCATTGTACCGTGCTGTGAGGTCATACGCATTTCCTACAACAGAGAAGCAGCAGTCAAAGGAGAAATAGCGGCTTGGCAATTGACCTGTTTCATCTTCTCTAGAGTCTCTGCCTGTTTGTCAAAGGGTGAAGGGCGCTTGTTCCGATCGACCTGGGCAGGATAAGAAAAAGTAGGAGCGTATTGTGCATGAACCTCACGTTTCTTGGTGGAGGTAGTGAGATTGGCGCGTCGAGTGCCCTCGTAGAGATCGGTGCCACACGCGTGCTGGTGGACTGCGGCTTGCGCATGAGCGGCAATGCGCGGCTGCCGGATTTCGGGCTGCTCACCACTGACCAATTCAGCGATATTTCTGGCGTGATCCTTACCCATGCACACATGGACCACAGTGGTGCACTGCCTGTCTTTCACCAACACTTTCCTCAGGTGCCGATCTACGCGACCGCCCCAACCTGCGCTCTGGTTGAAGTATTGCTGCGCTATTCCTTGAACATTGCCAAGAGTAAGTTGGAAAGTGAGGGAGAACTGCCATTGTACCCTCCGGCAGCGGTGGAGTCTTTGTTGCAACATCTCATTCCAGTTCCCTTTGGTGCAGCGACTCCCATTGGCAACTCTGGAGTGACGGTCACCTGGTTCCCTGCCGGACATATTTTAGGTGCGGCTTCGGTAGGCATTGAAGGCGAAGAACAGGGACGAATTGTCCGGGTGTTGTTCTCGGGTGATATTGCTGTCGCTGACCAACTCACTGTTCCTGGAATGTTGGCGACACCGGGCTTTCAACCTGATGTCTTGGTCATCGAATCAACCTACGGCAACCGTTTGCATTCTCCACGTCAGTTGGAAGAGCAACGGCTGCTGACGATGATCACCGAGATCATCGAAAACCAAGGCAAGCTGCTCATTCCTGCGTTTGCCATAGGACGCGCGCAGGAGGTCGCGCTCATCTTGTTACGGGAGATGCGTAACAAGCGGTTACCTCTCTTTCCAGTGTACCTTGATGGCATGGTGAAAACCGTCTGCGGGGTTTACTCGAACTTCCCGGCACATCAGACACCCTATGCCCGTCGTTTGATCGAACGACACGGTAACCCGTTCTTCAATGTGATCGATGAAATTCGTGCGGTGAGTTCGCCCAAAGAGCGTGAGGCGATCATCCAGGGACCGCCCGCCTGTATCATCGCTAGCTCTGGCATGTTGAGTGGCGGTGCGAGTGTGACCTACGCTCACGCTTTGGTTGCTGATGAGCGGAATGGAATTGCTCTCACTGGCTATCAAGATGAAGAAAGTCCAGGTCGGCGGTTATTAGAACTGGCAGAAGGCGCGACGAATACCGTTTCATTAGCTGGCCGGGCAGTACCCGTGCGTTGTCACGTGAGTAAATATGCCCTCTCGGCGCATGCCGACGCGAATGAACTGACCCGCTTGATCGATGCGTTGAACCCACGCGAAGTGGTGCTCGTTCATGGCGATAGCGACGCGCGGCCAGCGTTGGCTGATTTGCTCTATCGCACCAGCACGCGCCATCGACCTGTACATTTGCCGCAAACCGGTGACACGATTCGTGTTGGTCCAATCCGCAAGACGATGCAGACCATTGGACAGACGACCACTCCTGGCATTGGTGGTGGAGTGCCGTTGACGAACGAAACGTTACCACAACTCGCTACCCATGTGCGAAGTTTGCCACGCAAGCAACCATACAGCCCGGCTGCATTGTTGGACCTCTGGTATGGCACGCGGGCGTGGGATGATACCCATTACGCTGCCTTGGTGCGTTTACTCGATGTTCTTGGACATGGTTTTCGCCGACTTCCCTCTCGTCCACATTTGTATCAAGTGGTACCAGCAGACCAATTGCCACAAGCACCTAAAGCTGAGTCGTCGTTTGCTGAACCCAACACGTTACTTGCGCGGGTTGGTGAGTTGCTCGGTCCACACACCGGGCTATACAAACGTGGCTATCATCTCGCGACACATGAGTTGCGACTCTTTTTTGATTTTCCCGACGTTGCGCGTGTTCGGCACCAAGAACTGATCAACCAGGTGATGGCTGGGACAGGCTGGTCGGTGGTTATCAATGACACACCTCAACAAGAGCGGTTGTTTGCGGTTGCGCTTGCCTGTCTGCCTACAGGTGCGAACGTCACCAAAGGTCCGGCTTTACATTTGGATCGCCGTGAAGTCAGCCTCTCGCTTGACGCTGAGTTGTCTGCGCCTGCCCTCCAGAACGCGATAGCCCAATTCCTTGCACAGACCGGATTTACACTTGTAGTGACGATGCCAGGTAAGACTTCATTGGCTGCTCCGCAACTGGCAACCTCTGAGCCTACCGCACCACTTATGGAGATTAACACTGCGTATTGGACAATCGATGAAGCGTTTGTTGACCGTCCTGAAAGCGAGCGACCATACAAAAAGAGCCTCAAGAATGAGGGAGAACGATCCTATATTGAACTTGCCTTCCTCACCCCTGAAGTTGGCGCGCGCCAAAACCAACTGCTGCAGCAGATTGCTGTGGCTATTGGCTATCCACTACGCATCAAACCTGAACCAAACCAAATCGCACTTATTGCGCTGGCTCGGCAACTCATCCCTGCGGCCTGGCAAATTGCCAAACCACCCGGCGTGATGAAAGCGGAGCGTCAAGTTCGCGTGAAATGTTTGAGCTCACCCAACCCCAACACTCCGGAGTGGCAGGAGGTTCACAGTCAGTTCGCTGCCGTGACCGGATACACGCTGTGCATTGAGTCGCGTGGTAAGAATTTAGGGGAGATGTGAGAATCTTGCCGAAGGATGGAATGCAACGTATACACCACCTACTAAAGGAAAAGTTCTATGATCGAACTGAGCCCAACGATTGCAGGTATACAGTTTCCCTTCTGTCTGATGAATGCTGCTGGAGCACTGTCGACAAGCCGCGAAGAATTATTAGCGCTTGCCTACTCTGAGGCTGGCGCAGTAGTGACGAAGTCGATCACGCCAGAGTCGTTTCTTGATCCCGGTGCAAGCTGTGGCATCGAGAATCCTGGTGTTGCGTATTACATTGAGTTGCTGCCTGAACTGAAGCGAGCGGAAAAACCGATTATCACCAGTGTTGCGGGGTTGACTATCGACGAGTTCATTGTCACTGCCCAGGCATTAGCAAGCGCCGGTGCAGATCTCATCGAAGTCAATTTGAACGAACCGCATGTACATGAACATCTCGCTCCGTTTGCCTCGCCTGAAAATTTGCGGATGCTTGTTAGCGCCATCCATGCGGCGGTACAAACTCCACTAGTTGTGAAGTTACCTCCCAGAGTACCGATCGCACTGCCAGTCGTTGCCTCAGTCCTTGTTGATGCCGGAATTCCTGCGGTGTTGTGCCATAATGCGGCACCCAACGGTGGACCAACTCAAGCCGAGACCATACTCCATGCGGCAAAGGGACACCTTGAAGTGATCGCCGTCGGCGGTGTGTCGTCTGGCCATGAAGCACTGTCAGTATTGCGGAGTGGCATGAAAGCTATCCAAATCGCTTCTGTTGTCGTCAAAGAAGGGGTCCGGGCTTTTGCCCGCTTAAAGCGAGAATTACGAGAGCAGCCATCCTGGCAGACGACGTCTGTCAGTGCGCAGTAAGAGGCTGTTGATATATTCCTCAGAGGCCAGTGCCAAAAGCGATATCGTGCTTCGACAGGCTCAGCACGTACGGGTTTATCTCATCCCTTTTTCAGTTCCGTTTCCGTTCACCCTGAGTCCTGAGCCTGTCGAAGGGGCGAAGGGTTGTTCAACAGTTTCTCAAGGTTCATTTTGAGATCAGCGCCGTTTTTTCTCTCATTTTTCCAGTCGTTCGCGAGACAGGCGTATCATGGGCAATGCGGTGAGCCTGTGAGATTGTAAAAATCCGGGGGACTGCCGATACCATACCTCTGTGCATCCAATCTTTGGTAGAGGAGGCCTCCCTGATGTCACCAAAATTCCTTGAGAAACAAAGCGAAATCAGCAATTTTTGGCAGTGGTTTGCCCAACACGAAGAAGCGTTATTGCGCCTCTCACCTGAATCACCAGATGTCCAAGATTGGGTTGATCGCATTCATCAAAAACTTCAGTCGATTGAACCCCATCTCGGCTGTGAGCTGTCTCTTGCGGCTGAACCAAAACGAGAGTTTTTTCTGAGCGCCGGTG
Source organism: Deltaproteobacteria bacterium (assembly GCA_016874775.1). Classification (NCBI taxonomy): domain Bacteria; kingdom Pseudomonadati; phylum Myxococcota; class Myxococcia; species Deltaproteobacteria bacterium. Next base: position 17,452 of record VGTJ01000047.1, on the reverse strand, counting down.
GCATTGAAGAAGGGTTCCCTTGGGTCGAGGCAGTACACGCTGCAGCTCCACAATTGACACGTTGGAACATTGTCAAATTCAAGCAACGCAAAGGGAGAGCAGGCGTTATTCAGCTGGGGGGGGGGTAACATTTAGTGATGAACATATCTTTTTTCATATCTTCGATGATGGCGACAAGATCGGGCTCCATTTGTTCTTTGCCGAGTTTGACCCCCGTCTTTTTCAGGTATTTGGCGAAGTGGGATTCATCTTTCTTGACAGCTTGCTCGGCGAGTTCGATGTTGCGACAAAAGTTGGAGAAATCGATTTTCTTGCCCTCGAAGATGGTGCGCCACAGCAACTTCGCCCATTGAAAGAATTGACCCACGTCTTCGACCACTGGCATGAGCGCATGGCTGCGTAAAGGAAACTTGCAACTTCTTGCCGCCCGTTCTACAGTCCGCTGGCGAAGGAGGGCGGCACGCATGAAAATCGGTGTCTCTGCTTTTTTGACCAACAAATCCGGCAATCCTGGCGATATCGCACAAACCGCGGAAAATCTTGGCTTTGATTCTTTCTGGGTCGCGGAACATATCGCAGTACCAACCCAATACAAAACCTACTACCCACGCTCGGCAGACGGAAAGGTTCCACCATTCTATGCCGAGCTGGTTGATCCGTTCATCGCCTTGATGGCGGCAGCACAGTCAACAAAAAAGATTAAGATCGGAACGGCGATCTCATTGTTGCCGCAACATCATGCCATTACCATTGCTAAAACAACCGCCACGCTTGATCTCTACTCTAATGGCCGTCTGATTCTCGGCGTCGGTGCTGGTTGGTTTGCTGAAGAAGCTGAGTTGTTCGGCGTACAATTCAAGCATCGTTGGAAATATGTGCGTGAAGGCGTGGAGGCGATCCGTGCACTGTGGAGTAAAGAGGAAGCAGGTTACAGTGGTGAGTTCGTCAATTTTCCTGCCGTGAGGATTGGCCCAAAGCCAGTGCAAAAATCCATCCCGATCTACCTCGGCGCACACGATCCGAAGTATGCGCTCAAACGAGTGGCACAATACGCTGATGGATGGTTTCCGGCCAACCTCCCACCAGACAAGTTCAAGGAAACGATCCCCCACATTCGACAATTGGCCAAAGAGGCTGGCCGCAATCCAGATAACATCGAGTTTTCTGTCCTGCTCATGGCTCAACAAGACGGACCAAGCCTTGACCTGATGAAGCAGTACCAAGATGCTGGTGTCACGCGCATGATTACCCTGGCGTGGGCTGCTGCTTCTGGGAGCGGCGTCGAAGCTGTGAAAAGCCTGGCGCCAATCGTTGAACGAGGGCAAAAGGTGTAACTCTCCAATTGAGGGATTCGAATTTAGGAGAATGTCAGAATGCCGCGTCGGGCTATTGAGCGGATTCGAGACGCGATACGTACAGCGGCATATGATATGACCAGTCATGCAGTCGAGGAAATGGCAGAAGACTCGTTAGACTTTGCTGATATTGAAACTGCAATCGGTCGCTTTACTGGAACTGGTCGCTACCTCATCATTACCGTCTATGAAGTAACGGAGCCTGAGCTATGACAAGATCATTCGGATATCGCTGTGAATATTGCGAAGGAATCGTACAAGCAAAGCGAGTCGAACGTGAAGCTTTTGAGCACAAGACCGGGTTCGTGATTCTTGAGAATGTTGAGATCGGTATATGTAACAAGTGTAGCAATCGTTATTACAGGGCAGAAACGCTGAAGCGAGTGCATGCAATCGCCTCCGGCCAAGTTCGTCCCGAACGTACAGAGCAAGTACCCGTTGCCCATGCTTAACAAAGCCGAAACAGCACTCCCACTCAGAGGAGAAAGTTCACAATCATGGAACTCAAACAACTCGGCAACACCAAGGTGCAAGTACCAGAAATTGGCCTTGGCGTGTGGAAGTATCGTGGTGGCGTTGAGCCGTTACGTCGCGGGGTTGAGCTTGGTGCGTTTCTCATCGATACCGCAGAGATGTACCGCACCGAAGACGTTGTCGGCCAAGCTGTCAAAGGCATTCGTGATAAGGTGTTCATCGCCTCGAAAGTATCAGGCAGTCATCTCCGCTACGACGATGTGCTCAAAGCCGCAGAGGCCAGCCTGCGGGAGCTGAATGAGAGCTGCATCGACCTCTACCAAATTCATTGGCCGAACTCCTCGGTCCCGATCAAAGACACCATGCGCGCGATGGAAACCCTGGTCGACCGTGGGCAGATCAAATACATCGGCGTGAGTAACTTCTCAGTTCGTGAGCTCGAAAAAGCACAGGCTGCTATGCGCAATCATCCGATCGTTGCCAATCAGGTTTTATATAACCTCAATGCCCGCGAGATTGAGCACGACTTGTTACCTTATTGTCAGAAACATGATGTGACTATTCTCGCATACACACCGCTTGATGATGGTCGACTCGCAAAGCCGCCGAAGTTCTGGCGTGGGCGCAGCCAAGGGATGAAGACTCTCAGCGAAGTTGCCACGCAAACCAATAAAACGCTGGCGCAAGTTGCGCTCAACTGGCGCATTACCCGACCCAATGTCATTGCCATCCCCAAATCTGATAGTGTCACACGAACAGAAGAGAATTGTGGGGCATCAGGGTGGCGGTTATCGGCAGAGCAGGCGAAACGGTTAGACGAGGCGTTTGCATGAGACGTGAGGCGTGTTGTGTAGTACGTCGTTCAGAGTTTAGTCCGGAAGCTCCCTGTATGAGTTCACGCAACACGCAACACGTCACACACATTACTCTTGCAGTTATGCACGAGGCACAATGAACAACCCCTGTACTCGTCGCGAGTTTTTCAACACGATGACTGCGCTCATGGCTGGGGCCGCAGGGATTAGTTGTGACACTGCTCAGGGCAAAGAAAACAGCAGAAAACAGGAGCAACGCATGGCGCGTTTCGGTATTCAGATCGAACCTCAATTTGGTTTTACTTTTTCGGATATTGCAGATCTCGCTAAAGAGGCCGAACGTCTCGGTTTCACGGCACTCTGGGCATCAGATCACTTGCTGTGGGATGCAAAATCTGAGCGACGCAATTGCCTTGACGTGTGGGCACTGATGCCAGCATTGGCAGCGGTGACCACTAAGCTGCGCCTCGGTACCCTTGTCACATGCAACTCGTACCGTTTACCTAGTGTCCTGGCAAAGACCGCGGCAAGCGTCGATCACATCAGTAACGGACGGTTAGAATTTGGTCTTGGCGCGGGGTGGAAAGAGATCGAATACAAAGCCTACGGGATTCCGTTTCCACCAGTCGCGACACGACTCGCGCAGCTAGAAGAAGCCGCTCAGTTGATCAAACTCCTGTGGACAGAAGAAAGAGCGTCTTTTAACGGCAAGCATTATCAGCTCAGTGACGCGACCTGCGCGCCCAAGCCAGTACAGAAACCATTGAAAATGTGGATTGGCGGAGCAGGTGAAAAAAAGTTACTGCGTATGGTCGCACAGCATGCCGACGGCTGGAACATGATCTTCGGCTATCAGTTACCGGCTGTGCAAAAGAAACTCGACGTGCTGAAACGTCACTGCGACGATGTCAAGCGCGATTTCACTACGATCGATAAATCGCTGTTTATCGTCACCGCAATCGCGGAGAGTGAAGCAGAGATGAAGAAACGCGAGGCAGACACCGCAGCCGCTTTGGGTACTGGACGCATCTTTAAACTGGCCCGCGATGCTGGCACCATTGGCACCGCAGAGCAAGTCGCTGAGGTGTTGCGTGGGTATCAGGACATTGGCTTCGACTACTTCATTGCCATGTTTCCCTACACGCAAGATAAGGAAATGCTCCAACGGTTTGCCGAGACAGTCATCCCGAAGTTGCGCTAAAGGAGGACCTATGCCACGTATTCATGACCGTGGTGGCTGGCCTGACGCTGGGCCGATCAATAAAGAGGAACATCATTACGCACTGTGGGAAAAACGGACGGATGCTTTGTTGATGCTCCTCGTCAGCCCCGCAAAGAAAGTCTTACGTGTCGATGAACTTCGTCGTGCCATCGAATCGCTCCCACCAAAGGCATACGAGACAATGAGTTATTACGAGCGCTGGATCTCAGCGGTCGAAACGCTGATGATCGAGAAGGGGATTTTGACACAAGAGGAAATTGAAAAAAGGATAGAAGAAAGGCCATAGGCTTCAGGTTAGAGGGAGAACTCAGATTCGCTCATCGACGTTTTTCTCTAAATCGAACCACCCGAGATTGGTACACTTTGGGTTGTCACCGGAGAGACCGTAGCGCGCGCCATGCGCACGGGAATCAACGCTGACAATCGCATCGTGCGCACAGCGCACGCTACCCCAACTGTACGAATGTTCCGTGGTCCGATCTAGAGTCCAGAGTCCGGTTTCGCTCTCTCTAAAGCCTATAGCCTATAGCCTGTTTTGAGGTCTTCCATGTCAGCAAAATTCAAACCTGGTGATCAGGTTCGTATTCGAATTGGTTCTCCTCCGGGTCATTTTCGCACTCCCAGTTATATTCAAGGGAAAATCGGACGAATAGAAGGCGTGCATGGCGCATTTCGTAATCCGGAAACATTGGCGTACGGCCAAGACGGATTGCCGAAACAGTTCCTCTATCTTGTTTCTCTGGCCCAAACCCACATTTGGGATACGTACGCTGCTGCCCCACGAGATCGTCTGTTCATTGATATTTATGAACATTGGCTGGAACCGCTTGAGGATTAGCGATTGGGAGCTAGGGATTAGTAAGAAAAGAGGGAGTTATGAACGACCACGATCATGGCCATCCACACCATTCACATGAAGATGCCCACGCACCGATTACCGAGACACCCGGAGCATCACACTACGAGAAACGCGCAACGGCGATTGTCTCTTTATTGATCGAGAAAGGGCTCGTCACTGCCGACGAAGTTCGACACACAATCGAGCAAATGGACGAGCGGACACCAGCTCAGGGTGCCAAAATTGTCGCTCGGGCCTGGGTTGATCCGGCCTTTAAAGCCCGACTCCTTGCGGACGCGAAATCGGCCTGTGCGGAATTGGGAGTGGACACTGGCACGTTGGCCAACATCGTTGCAATCGAAAACACTGAGAGCGTCCACAATGTAGTCGTCTGTACGTTGTGTTCGTGCTACCCACGGTCAATTCTTGGTCTGCCGCCAGATTGGTACAAGAGCCTGAGTTATCGCTCTCGCGTAGTGAAGAATCCGCGCGAGGTATTGCATGAGTTTGGGCTGGACTTGCCACAAGATGTCGAAGTGCGTGTCTACGACAGTACAGCAGATATGCGATATTTGGTAATTCCTGCACGACCTGCGGGAACAGAAAACCTGAGTGAGGCTGAGCTCGCCGCGTTGGTGACACGGGACTGTATGATTGGTGTGGCGAAAGCACGAACTGTCAGAGAACCAGCAACTGTTAAGGATTAAACCCCAGGGAAGTGTCTCGTGTGTTTGGGACTGGGGGCAAGAGGCTTGGGGCTTGTTAAAAAAACGAGTCCCTAGCCCCTAGTAGATAGTCCAGAAAGTTTTGATGGATAACTCAAGGAACGTCATTCCCGCGAATGCGGGAATCCAGGCGGCTTAACGACAGGCCACGGCTGAATTTCCCTGGCTGCCCGCCTGCGCAGGCATGACGAAGCCCTATCCCTCAAAATTAAATGGACTGACTACTAGCCCCAAGACCCTTAGTACTCTGGCAATTTAATTTTTTGGTATTTTCGGCACCCTTTCCTTCTCACGTCTGGTACGCTTAACGCAGATGGGAGACGAAAGAGTTCCGCATCCAGAAAGCCAGGAATACCTCTTAACTTAATTGCCAGAGTACTTAGGCGATTTACAGGAAAGATTATACCATCTGCGCATTGACCAAAGTATTCCCTAAACCTTAATAGATTAGACGGATATTGAGGATTTTGATTGCTTGAGCTTGGGATACTCTTTTCAAGAACTCTCCTTAGTCTTTTTACTGATGACTTTTTGCCGTTACTGCGCGGCAGGCAATCGCATAGTCTTCACCACTTGCCCTGATTTTCCAGCTGGTGGCAACTCCTGCCCATCAAGGTTGAGTGTGACTCCACCCGCATTGCCCAGCGACAGCATAAAGCCACTCTCCGCTGTCCACTCGCGCGATTCTCCAGCTTTGAGAATCATTTCTTTCCCTGGTTGGCTATCGACAACGACACGCATCCAGGTCTGAGCATTAGCTAGAATCGTCAGGCGGTGCCCACCGGCAGGAACCGCAGTTGTCGTTGAGGGAACAGCCGCGACTGCCGGAGTCCCTGCTTGCGGAACTTCTGTAACCGCTGTCGGAGGAGCGGCTGAACTCGTCGCCTGCGTCCCTTGACTGGTTGGCATCGATGAGGGTGGAACCACGGCAACTGCTGACGCAGGAGAAGTAGGAGGTGCTGGAGCAACATCGGTTGCCGATTCTTGGGTTGGAGCACTCCCTGCTGAAGTGACAGGAGAGGCGACATTGGAGCCTGAAGTGTCAGAAGGGGGAGGAACGACTGCAACTGGAGATTCAGGAATGACAACTGCTGCCGTCGGAGAAGAAGCTGTAGAGACAGGAGACTCAGAATTCCGTTCCTCGTTCGCGGGTCCAGCTTGCCACCAGGACAGCAGCGTTTGCCAGTGGCCTTGTTGCCACAGGTACGATCCAATGACCAACACAACCAACAAGGATAAAAAGGGCACAATCCATGCGGCCAGGCGCGACGGGCCAGAACGAGGTCGAACGACGGGCGGGCGATGCTCAGGAGGTGCGACCGTCGCTGCGTCCTGCTGTTGGAGTTCCGTCAAAAAGCGAGTCACTGCCTGATTTGCATCTACACCGAGGAAGTTGGCATACGAACGCAAGAATGGAATGAGATATACCTCATCAGCAAGGAGGCCGTTTTCCGACTCTCCTTCAAGCGCCTGGAGGTACTTCAATGGAATTCGCGTCTTGCCCTCGACGTCTTTTAGGGAAACGCCTTTATGTTCGCGTGCTTGCCGCAGTATCGTTGTGATAGTTTCCATACCCTCGGTTCTTTCCCCTCGCCGCCCACTATCCTCTGGTGCTGTCTGCTGCTGCGTCCCCGCTTCCATGAGTAACCCCACCTGAGACTTTCCTCTATCTAATGGAATGTACCCGAGATTTTTCCTGAAAGCGAGCGGCAGTTCTCCTTTCTCCCCCGAAAAGCCCCGTTTACTTCGTGCGTTCCCTAGGGAAAACTGCAGAGCAGCTCGGTGAGAACTCAGCCGCCATCGTGGAAAGGGATTTCGCCACCCATTGTAGCCCGAGCGTCGATACTAAGAGAAAGGGAGCGACCTATGGCAAAAGACGAATGGAGATTGCCATTTCCAACACAGCTTTCACAAGAAGTCGATCGTTTATTCGACGAGATGATTCACCGACCGTGGAGGTCGGTCCGCACAACTGTCGAAGAATGGAGCCCGCAGATCGATCTCTACGAAACTCCGAACGCTTTTATCTTGGAAGCCGATCTTCCCGGCGTACAAGAGCACGAAATGTCGGTGACAATAGACAACGGTGACCTCCTCCTTCAAGGCCAGCGTACGGTCACTCACAGAGTATCACATGGAAGCTTTCACTATAGTGAGCGTCGTTCCGGCAGTTTTCTTCGTCGGGTCCGGCTCCCCTCTTCGGTCGATCAGACCGCCGTCAAAGTAGAGTTCTCCAGTGGCGTGCTTCGCGTCACGCTGCCTAAACTCCCGCAAGAACGGAGGGACGTATGACACAAAACATGGAGACCCGCCCGGACGCGCAATCTGGACTCCATCCAGCCTCGTCTCCGGTTGAACTGGCTGCCGAGCAGCTTCGTTTTCATGTGACATTGCCAGCGCAGTTCCGTACGACGGAAGAACTCACGCCAGGGCACGATTTCGTTGGCCAAGAACGAGCGCGGGCAGCACTGGAACTAGGGCTCGGCATCACGAGTAGTGGGTTTAACATCTTCGTCTCAGGCCTCACTGGTGCCGAGAAGCTTGGAGCTCTGCATGGTTGGGTTGCACCACAAACCACGAAATCACACACTCCACAAGACTGGGTGTACGTACAAAACTTCGCTCACCCTGATGCACCACGAGCCATTCCACTTGCCGCCGGGCAAGGCTGTCGACTGAAACATTTCATGACCGAGATGGTCAAGACGTTACGCGAGGAATTGCCCAAAGCGTTTCGCCAAGAGGCGTTCGACAAAGAGAAAGGCCAGCTCAAAGAAAAATATGCCGCTCAAGCCCAAGCGCTGAATGAAGCACTTGAGGCACGCGCTCGTGAAAAAGGCTTTGCCATTCAATCTGGCCCGCAAGGGGGGATCATTCTCATTCCCATAATCAATGGCAAACCGCTCGAAAGTCCGGAAGAATTCGCTCGTCTCCGCCCAGAGCAACAACAGGAAATCGAGAAAAACCAACGCGAATTTGCCGAAGAGATGTCCGCCTTCCCTGGGAAACAGCAAGAAATCATGCGCGCTATGGTAGAAGATGTCCGTGCGATCGAACGGCGCTTTTGTGATGCACTGCTCACTCCGATACTAGCCACTATCAGTCATGAGATGAAGAGCGAGGAAGTCGATGCCTACCTCACTGAAGTGAAAACCCATATCGTCGATAACCTCGACAATTTCAAAGAGCCCGAGCGCCCAACGCCGATGTTGCCGTTCATGCCGATGCCATCACCACAAGATCTCTTTCTTGAGTATGAAGTGAACGTGGTTGTCGACAACAGCACCACCAAAGGAGCACCGGTACTGATCGAAAGCTCGCCGACGTATCTCAATCTGTTCGGTACTATCGAACGGGTAGTCGACCGGGCTGGTCGCCTCGTCACCAACTTCACACGGATCAAAGCAGGCTCGCTATTACGCGCGCATGGTGGCTATCTCATTTTTAGCCTGGAAGATGCACTGACCGAACCAGCAGTGTGGAAGATGCTCAAACGCACCCTCAAAAGTGGCCGCATTGAGATGGAGACGTATGAGCCGTTCTCTATGTTTTCCACTTCCGGTCTTAAACCAGAACCGATTCAAGTACAGGTCAAAGTCGTCACGGTCGGGAGCCCGTATCTATACCACCTGCTCTACAGCATGGACGAAGAGTTTCGCGAGATTTTCAAAGTACACGCTGATTTCCGTCGCGTGATGGAACTCGACGCGCAACACTTGCTTGCCTATGGCAATTGGACAGCGCAAATTTGCCGTAACGAAAGGCTGCCACACTTCGAACAAGCGGCAGTTGAACGTCTGGTAGAATTCGGTGCACGCAAAGCTGGGGATCGACAAAAGATTTCCGCCGCTTATGCAGATGTCGCCGATCTCATCCGTGAATCAGCGTACTGGGCTCGCAGAGATAACAGCACGGCCGTCGCTGCACGACATGTGCAACACGCCTTGGAAGAACGAGTCTTTCGCGCTGATCGTATCGAGCACGATATTCGTGAATTGATCACACAGGGAACGATACTCGTTGACATCGACGGGCGCAAAGTTGGGCAAGTCAACGGACTTTCAGTCTTGCAACTTGGCGAGCATAGCTTTGGTCAACCGTCACGTGTCACCGCTAGTGTCGGCATGGGGCAAGCTGGAATTGTCAATATTGAACGCGAGTCGCGACTCAGCGGCCCGATCCACGACAAGGGGCTGCTGATTTTGTCAGGCTATCTGCGCAACCGCTACGGACAAGATAAACCCCTGGCGCTCTCTGCCAGTCTCTGTTTTGAACAGTCGTACTCTGGAGTTGAAGGTGATAGCGCCTCATCGACCGAATTATACGCCATGCTTTCTCGACTCTCAGAACTGCCCATTCGTCAAGATTTGGCGGTGACAGGTTCAGTCAACCAATGGGGTGAAGTACAAGCCATTGGAGGCGCCAATGAGAAGATCGAAGGCTTCTTTGATGTCTGTCGCACTCGTGGCTTGACTGGAACACAAGGAGTGATGATTCCGATCGCGAATGTGCGCAACCTCGTCCTGCGTCCTGACGTGATCGAAGCTGTGGCCCAAGGCAAGTTTCATATCTATCCAATCCGCACGATCGATGAAGGAATTAGTCTGCTCACCGGTGTGAGCGCAGGAACCATTGAAGAGGAAGGAACCGTCAATTACCTCGTCAATCGCCGCTTGCTTGATCTCGCCTCCAAATTAAAGAGCTTTGGTAACGGTGGACAGGAAGCAAAGAAACCGCAGCCAGAAGAGGAGAACGACAAGAAAACCGAAAAGGGGGAAAAGGCGAAAAGGAAATAAGAAAGGCTGTAGGCTTCAGGCTATAGGGAAAGACCAAGACTATAGGAATTCGTATGCGCGCGATGATCGTCCGTCAACCAGCGCCAATTACCCAACGGCCATTGGCGCTGGTTGAGCTCCCCATCCCTGAACCTGCCCCAGGTGAGGTGCTCATTCGCGTCGAAGTCTGCGGCGTTTGCCGCACCGATCTGCATGTAGCCGAGGGCGATTTGCCACCGCATAAGAGTCCAGTGATTCCGGGCCATGAAGTCATTGGCACGGTCGCAAAACTTGGCCCAGGCACCACCAGCTTGAGAGAAGGCGATCGTGTCGGTGTGGCGTGGCTGCATACGTCATGTGGAAAGTGCGCGTATTGCCAGCGTGGCGCAGAGAATCTCTGTATCGCCCCACGCTTTACTGGTTATGATGCCGATGGCGGTTATGCCGAGTACATCGTCGCACCGGAAGCCTTTGTCTATCCGTTGCCTGCAGGGGTAAACCTCATCGAATTTGCCCCATTCCTGTGTGCTGGCATCATCGGTTATCGCGCCTTACGTCAGAGCGGCGTGAAACCAGGAGAACGGTTAGGTCTCTACGGTTTTGGCGGCTCGGCACACATTGTGATGCAGATTGCGCGGTATTGGAACTGTGAAGTGTATGTCGCGACCAGAGGGAATAAACACCGCAACTTAGCTAAGCAGATGGGAGCCGTGTGGGTTGGCGAAACAACTGACCAACCACCAGAGAAATTACATGCTGCGATTATCTTCGCTCCGGCTGGTGAACTCGTGCCACAAGCACTCACCGCACTTGATCGTGGTGGAACGTTAGCGTTGGCTGGTATCTATATGACTGATGTTCCGGCCATGAACTACACGACCCATCTCTTCTATGAACGTACAGTGCGGAGTGTGACTGCGAATACTCGCCAAGATGGCAGGGAATTGCTTGCTTTAGCGAAAGAGATTCCCCTCCATAGTCACACCGAAGAGTACCCTCTCGATGCTGCCAACGACGCCTTATGGAAGCTACGCCACGATCAGATCAATGGCGCGGCTGTTTTGCGGGTGGCTCACTCATAGTTTTTTCTGAATCGACTCTGCCAGGGTTTTTCCTTCTGCCATGTGCAAAGGCTGCGCGGGCCAGCGTACGCCTAAACCAGAGCCATCGGCATGTTTCGGGATGATATGGAAATGTACATGCATCACCTCCTGATGCGCGGCTGCGCCGTTATTCTGCAGCACGTTGAATGCCGTCGCACCAGTCGCTTGCATAATCGCGCGGCTGATACGCGGCAACACACGACCAATCGCTGCCGCAGACTCATCAGAAAGTTGATCAATGGTTTCCGCGGGTTCCTTCGGAATCACTAATGTATGCCCGTGACTCAGCGGGTTGATATCAAGAAACGCAAGTACTTTGTCATCTTCATAGACACGGAAACAGGGAATCTCACCGGCAATGATTTTGATAAAAATGGTGTTGGCCATAGGGATCTCCTTCGCAGGTTATGAATTTCACAGTTAGTAAGAGACTTTGCGGCTGGAGGCTAGAGACTAGAGGCTTGGGTGGGGAGGACAAGTCTCTAGCCTCCAGCCTCTAGTCTCACCATGTTGCTAGAAACACACCCCTTACTCCGGCCTGCCTTCCTCCTCCAGTGGCCGTACATGCCGAAACTGCCACAATAACAACAGGTCATAGACGATCTTCATGGTGCCAGCAAGAAAAAATGGCATGTTCATCAATGAAGCATTGAACATCGCCCCTGCGGCAATAGGCCCTAGTGCGCTCGCGCCTGTTCGTGCCAGATTGATAATTCCAGATGCTGCCGAACGTTCATCAGGAGCAACAACGGCCATAATAAACGCTTGACGCGTAGGGACATCCATCTGCGCGGTGGAAAAGCGTAACAGCACCATGGCCACGGCCAGGTGAAACGTTGGCATCAGTGGCGTCAGCAAGAGAAACACGTTGGCCGAGAGGTGGGTAAACACCATGGTATTAATCAAGCCAATGCGCGCGGCGATGCGTGCCGCCACCAGCGCAGAAAAACCAGCCAGCAGATTGGTCCCGAAGAACACACTCCCCAGCGCAGCAGGCTCAACCCCAAAGCGTACATGAAACCAGTACGCCATTAAGCTCTGCACAACCAGTGTCCCGGCAAAGGAGTCAATAATAAATAACAACGAGAGTTTCTGAATAATACCACGAGAACGATGCAGGCCAAAAAATCGACTCGTAGTGCTGCTCACTACTGGTTCGACTTCGATATGACGCGACAGAAAAAGGAACAACACCGCCAGCAGCACCCCTAGCCCGGCATACAACGCAAACAGCGCTTGATAGCTTCCTAACGGAGTGTGACCTGCGCGTTGCAGGGAGGTTGCTAACGTACCACCACTCCACGAGCCCAGTGCCGCCGCAAATGACCCAACGAGGTTATACCAGGCAAACACATGGGTGCGTTGCGACGCAGGAGTCAAATGGGCCAAGGCCGATTGTTCGATGGCAAGAAACGGCCCGACTTCGTGCCCGGTTGGGCTTAAGGTACCGATAAACGCAGCCAGAATAAGAAACAGCGGATTGGTCGTCAGCGCGAACACCACACCGGTCAACACCATAAACCCAGCACTAACCATGAGCATCTGCCGTCGTCCGATACGATCGGCAACCTGGGTAATACTAAGCGAGAGCAGTGCGTCACCAAGCAGCGTAAGCGTGAGCAGAAATCCAATCTCACTCTCTGTCATACCGACCGCAGCTAAATGCAATGCGAGAATGATGGAAAGAAAACCATACGAAAACAGGCGGATGATCCGTCCGCTGAAAAGAAGCCAGCCATCACGCGATAAATCTACTCCCAACATGCGCATCTCTTCCCCACTCTCGCCAAACGAGGCCGAACCACGTACATTTCATATCGCTATGTGAAGATAAATGTGGGCGACAAAAGTCGCCCACAAAAATTCCAAGGAGTTCTTCCATGCCCAAGATGAAAGCGGTGTTGTTCGATTTTGGTGGGACATTGTTCGATTACGAAGCGGTCGCTCCAGGGGAGCGCGAGAGTGTCGTTGGTATCGCGCAGTGGGCAGGTGCTGAGGTTGAACCGCGCGAAATTCTTCGTGCCTACCGTGGTGCGCTCAAGCGCGTCTTTTATGAATACCTGCCTCGCCCCTATTATCTCCATCGCGACCTATTCCACGATATCTTGCAAGCGATGGCGCGAGATCTTGGTATTGCCTTGGCTGAAGAGCACTTTGCCCGTTATCGTCAGGTCCAGTGGCAACGCCGTGAACGTGACTTCACGTTACGCGAAGGCGTGTTCGCTACACTCATGGCACTGCGTGACCGCGGCTATCATCTCGGCATTGTCAGCAATATCGACGATGACCAACTCGAACACATGGTCGAACTCAGTAAGATCAAGCCATATTTTGACTCAATCTTGTCGAGTGAGTACGCGCAATCCTGCAAACCAGATCTGCGTATTTTCAAGGAAGCCGCTCGTCGTGCCGACTGCACGCCACAGGAAGCCTTCTTTGTCGGCGATTCACTGCAACAAGATATTCCCGGTGCCAATGCGATGGGGATGCACTCAATACTCATCTGGGACCGCACCGATAGTGACCCACCCGAGAAAGAGGCAGTGCCGAAGTCAGTGATTCGCAAGATTCCGGAGCTGCTCGACTTGATGCACCAGGTCGAATCATGACATAAGACAGAAAACGCAACACGTAACACGTAAGAAGGAGGTTCCTATGAGTACAACCAACGAGAAAACTATCACCGATTTTTGCAACGCTCTGCGCGAGCGCAGCATGGACAAGCTCGTGTCGTACCTGACCGAGGATGTGTATTACCACAACATGCCGTGGGACCCAGTGCATGGGCATGCTGGCGTTCGCAAAGTGCTGACGGCCTTTGTCGAAGGCAGCAAGATTACGTTAGAAAAGATGGACATCAAGAACACAACCTCGGCTGGCAATGTTGCGATGAACGAACGCATTGAACACTGGGCCGCAGGTAATCTGAAAGTCCAGCTGCCCGTGGTCGGCGTGTTTACCTTCAACGACAAAGGAAAGATTGCCCACTGGTGCGACTACTTCGATGCCAAGACCATTCAACCGCTGATGGATGTGTTGAAGTAGGAAGAGCAACATAAAACGTGATTCGTAATGAGTAACGACCTCTCCTCCCCTATTACGGATTACGTTTTGCGCATTACGTTTTGAGGTACGCATGAAATTCGGCCTCCACTACCAGTTACCATGTTCCCTTAATCAATCACCCGTCCAGCGTTACCGCGATACGATCGAGCAAGCGGTTCACGCTGAACAACTTGGATTTGAATCGATCTGGCCTGTGGAGCAACATTTCAATGCTGACTTTTCTATTCTGCCCTCGCCATTGCTTTTTCTCTCGGCAGTCGCTTCCCGCACGACCACACTCCGTTTAGGCATCGCCATCATCCTTCTACCCTTGTCACATCCAGTAAGAGTTGCCGAAGATGTCGCGACACTTGATGTGATTAGTAATGGGCGAGTCGAGTTTGGCATTGGACGGGGCGTGTTCCCCACTCACTTCGCGGGCTTTAGTGTTCCGCAAGCCGAAAGCCGCGAGCGTTTGCTGGAAAACCTGCATGTGATCCTCCAAGCCTGGACAAAAGAGAAGTTTTCGTTTCATGGCCGTTTCTTTGAGATCGAAGATTTATCGGTTGTTCCTAAACCCGTGCAGCAACCCCATCCGCCAATTCTGGTTGCTGCGAATACTGTCGAAACCTACGAACAGATGGGTAAACTGGGCTATGCGATTCTCACGGCGTCGCAGATCAGCACCTATCCAAAGCTTCGCGAGTTCATCCCATTGTATCGTCAAGCACGAGAATCCGCAGGCCACGGTCCTGCTCGCCCTGAACACATCACCCTGTTGTCGCCGACCTACGTTGCTGCTGACGCCGCGCAGGTTCGGCGTGAGATTGAACCGAGTATCAAGCACTTCCTGCAGTCGCTCATTAATGCCTTTCCTCCAGTCACTGACAGCAAAGGCGTCACAAACAAATTATTACAAGAAGCAGCGGATCGCTTACGTAAGACGACCTACGAGCAAGTCAATCAGGTGATGGGCATCTTTGAAACGCCAGAGGTCTGCGTGGAACGGATCAAGAAACTACAAGAAGAGTTCAACATGGGCCGCATGCTATGCTGGTTCAACCCCGGTGGTCAGGTGCCGCATGTGCAAGTGATGCGCAGTATGGAATTATTTGCCGCCAAGGTCATGCCGCATTTTGCGTAGCGCGAGTTGGCAGATATTTGCAATGTCGTTTGTTGGGAGACAATATGCAAAGAAATCTCACAACACTTCTCTCTAACGATGAGCCGAGTTTTTACGCTGCGGTGGTTCGACCACAATGACCAAGCTTCGTTTGCCCAGGCAGGAGAAATTGCGCTCGCGCAACATCACGTTGAGCTACACACTCCTGGCACACTCGTGCCGGAGCCACGACGGAACGGCAAAGCATTTATCTATTGGAATCGCTATACAGCAGACGGCAAGCTGGAGAAGCGCTACGTCGGATCCCAAGGGGGTGTTGAAGAAGCAACAGCAACACACCAATTACACGAGTTGCAACTCTTGCGTGAGACAACGCAAAAGCTGCGCAAGCTCGAGTTTGCTGCAGTCGATAATTCCACAGCGCTCACCCTGGCAGTTTTATACAACGCCGGGGTATTCGATCGTGGAGCCGTGCTGGTCGGCATCCACGCGTACAGCGCCTTACTCAATGGTCTTGGGGCTCGCGTCGTGCCTTCTCCACTTACGGAGGATGTCGACATCGCAACACGACTCGAACTGGCGACTGTGCCGAACCGAGGCCTCTTCGATATTCTCAAGGAGACAGGCCTCCCTTTCGTGGAAGTGCCCAGCTTGAAGCGGACAGAACCACCAACCTCTTTCAAGGTTCGTGGACAAAAACTGAAAGTGGGCTTGCTCGTCCCAGCTCAAGGTGAGCCCTATCGAGCAGTTGCCGTTCCCGTACTTGGTGCCTATGCGATCGGCCTTCCATACCTGAACTACCTCCTGCACGAGCCGATCCGATCTATAGTCGTTGGTAAGGATCGACTTATCCCTGTGGCGCTTCCTCACCCGGGACGTTACTGTGTAAGCAAACTAGCAGTGAGTGCCTTGCGTTCGGCTGGTAGTGCCAAATCCGACAAGGACATCTTGCAAGCGGCAGTGATGGCGGCCGTATTATCGACCGCCCGGGATTTTGTATTAGAAGAGGCCATCGACGAAGCCTCGCGGACGCTAAAGCAAAAGGCCCAGCGTGGAGCGACACAAGCTGTGCGTCTCCTTGAGAACCATTATCCAGAAGCCGTCAGATTGCTGGAGCACCTCATGCATTGATCCACCAATCTAAACCACCCGGCAAATCATGCGCCGAGTATTCGACGTGGATGACACGTCGTCGCTATGGTCGCGTTGCTGCCGCAGAGCTGTGCAGCAATAACGGGCGCATCATCAACAACGATAAGGGATACGACCGAGAGGATTCCCAGTGCCCCAAGCATAATTCCCCATGTAATCAGCGGATACATATCGCGCTGGTACACGGCCGCTAGCAAACACAAGACTCCCCCCCAATCTCATAAGGATAGGTTTTTTATCCAAGCCTCAATTGGCGCGGATTTCCCGTCGTGAGGATCTGCCTGTTCGTCATGCCCGCGCAGGCGGGCATCCAGGAGCTTCACCCCTGAACGACTGCGTATTCTCCCTGGATTCCCGCATTCGCGGGCATGACGTCTCGTCTTTTCTCAGCGTAAAAGCCTACCCCTAAAAGCCCCCCCCAATGGGAAGAGCGAAGAAAGAAGAGGTTACAGCCTTCGGGTTCTCCATACCTCATGACTGTACGGCCCCCCTTCCGCGAAGTCCATCTTCCTGGCAGTGAAAAGGCAGCTCTTCACTAAGAAGGAGGCCTCGCCATGCCAGTCAAGACACCGAGCGTTGATGATCTCGCCCGTATCGCTGCAGATTTTTCACTCAGTGTGACTACTCAAGACTTGGAATCGTTTCGCGGCCTGATGGCCAACGCGATTACGTCTTAGGCGGTGGCAGGAAACAACTTACCGCAATAGTGATTGACCGGAGTGGAGAGCCTCTGCACAAGAGCAGGGATGAGAGACGAGACCATTGTGTGCTGGCTTCGGTCTAAGTATCGAAGTCTGGTCGAAGAGCTGGATGAACGCGGGCGAC
>VGTJ01000046.1 GCA_016874775.1 Deltaproteobacteria bacterium | reverse complement strand
AGGCCTACAGGTCTCCGACGATGAGTTTCAAGCGCTCAATATCAAACCCGGTAAGTTTCATGGCGATTGGAACTATACGCTTCTTCCTCGCTCTTAATCGGTAACTTAATTCTTGCCCATGCCTTAACTGATTGAGGAGCACGCTCTTCTGTCGAAAGATAACGTTGCTTGAGCACCTCACGACGAGCCTGATATTCGCTTAACTCTGGCATACAGTTCTCCTCTGTCGCTGTTGGCTATTTACTCACTATCGTCGGATTATTCGTTGATGCAACCGGGGCGCGACGGGGACAGAGCACAGCGGTCCCAACTAGACAGCGGTCGCCATTGCCATTCTCAACAAGAATGTCGCAGTGAACGATACACGCCCTATTTTGTTCCTCTTTCTGTGTGATAGTGCCCAGGTATGTCAGCGTATCACCATGGCGGACCGGTGATCGGAAACTAATAGTGAGAGTCTGTAATCGCCAACCAAAGAAATGCTTCGTCAACATGCGGACCAGAAACGTTGCACTCAACGGTCCTGGAACAACCGCCTGCTGAAACCCACGTTGTTGGGCGATTTCCTGACTCATGAAGCGCTGATCAACCATGCGCACTTCGGTTCCATAGCGCTGGATGTCGTCAAGCGTCGGGCTGTAGGTCAGCGGTCCGATTTCGTCGCCGATTTCGATGGTGGTGACGGGCTTGGCAGGTATCTCATTCATACGACTTTTCCTTGGGGTACACGGGGTGCCGTGGGGCGTGGAACGTGTGACGTGATGCGTGAAAAATAAGGGACGAGGGGCTGGGGGCTAGGGACTTGTTGCCCTTCCTCACGAGCCCCAAATCTCTAGCCTTAAGCCTCATCTTGCATTCTTTCAATTTTAAATTTCGAATCTTGAATCTTAAACTTTTTCAGATTTTCTTGTCCGGCGATCGCACCATCCGCCGTTCACGCATTAACAACACAAGTTGCCCTGTAGTATCCCTGACCAACATTTCTCGCACGAAGACACCGAGCGGTCCGCTGCGTCCGGTTTTTTCATACACGTCAGTGATCTTCACTGAGACGGCGTAGGTCTGCCCCGCGTAGATCTCGTCGTGATATTCAAATTCCAATCCAGCATTCAGGCTGACCAGCCCTGGCGCGAGTTCTGCTTCAGGAAGCGCGAGCACGCCGCGAATCTTCATGCCAAAGAGCGGTGGCGCAATACAGCTGGGATAACCAGCCTGTCGGGCAGCATCGGAATCAGTGCACAGAAGATCGTCATCACCAGTCGCTGCCGCGAATGCGCGAATATTTTCTTCGGTTACCAGAAAATCGCCCACTGGTACTTCTTTGCCTAATAGCGCTGGATCGATTGTGATCATATGGGTTCCTCACGCATGCACTGGCGGTCGTCGCCCGGCCCATGGTCGCGCTTGCTCAAGTTGTGAGGCGACACGAATCAAGAGGTCCTCACGCCCGTAGGCGGCTACGAGATGAACACCAACCGGTAGCCCTTCGGCGCTCCAGTACAAAGGTAAAGAGATTCCCGGTTGTCCAGTGATATTGAAGGCTGGCGTAAACGATGCAAGCGCCTCAGATCGTCGCCCTGGGGCTAAAGGGTTTTCTGTGGTGGCAGTGAACTGTCCGAGAAGCGGTGGTAACTCCGCGATCGTTGGCGTCAGAAGAAGATCAAAGCCGTCATTCCACCACGCCGCAATGTAACGACTATGAGCTTGCAACCACGTGAGCGCTTGTACATACCGTGTGCCTGAGCGGGTACGACCAATCTCGCGCGAAGTCCAGGTATACAGTTCGACATCCTGTGGCCCAATGGTCTTCCCGGTTTGCTGTTCAACCGCATCGAGATGCGCTGCAATTGACGTCGTCAGGATTGTCCAAAAGTGACGTGCGCGCTCGTGACTGGCATCGAGTGCGGTTGGATACGATTCTTCAACAGTATGTCCTAATGATGCCAGCAATTTCGCAGCGTCCTGTGTGGCAGCGACACATTCTGGGTGCACTGCCATAGTTCCACCAGGAGCTCGAGTCATCAGGCCAATGCGCAGCTTGCCAGGATTGGCTCCAACCTCTTGGAGAAACGGTCGAACTGGGAGTGGTGCAGTATAGGGATCGCCCGGCATCGGACCAGCAATGGCATCAAGGATCGCCGCTGAGTCTCGCACTGAACGTGTCACAACGTGTTCGATAGCCATCCCCTGCCACATCTCGCCATGATCCGGTCCCAGCGAAACGCGCCCACGCGACGGCTTCAAACCTACTAACCCACATATCCCTGCAGGAATACGGATCGAACCGCCACCATCATTGGCATGAGCAGCCGGAACCATCCCCGAGGCAACCGCCGCTGCGGCACCGCCACTTGAGCCACCGGGAGAACGGTTGGTATCCCATGGATTACGCGTTGGGCCATACGCTTCTGGTTCTGTTGTCGGGAGGATAGCGAGTTCTGGGGTATTGGTCTTGCCAACAAAGATGAAACCCGCTGCGCGCAGCTTCGCAGCCATATAGGTGTCGTTTTTCGCCACCCATTTGAGATCTCGCAAAAATCGCATCCCTTGATGATAAGGATCACCAGCCGAGTGGCAACCCAAATCTTTGAGCAAAAATGGCACACCACGAAAGGGGCCATTGGCAAGCGTCGTCGATTCCGCTTGAGCACGAGCTTTGTCAAATAATGGCGCGATGACAGCGTTGAGTTGTGGGTTAACTGCCTCGATTCGAGAAATAGCGGCATCGACAAGCTCACGTGGAGTGACTTCCTTGCGCCGGACAAGTTCAGCCTGAGCAGTAGCATCAAGAAATGCGAGATCAGTAGGCATAGCGCCCTCCCTTCGGGTCTCCTGCTATCAGAAAGCTCGACAAAGGAGAAGGGAACTCCGCTTGCCTTGACAACACGCCGCAGTGCCGGATACTGGCGAGCCAATGAAACAAGAAGACATCAGCAGCAGTCTCTCCGCTTCACCGGCCACAACGGCACCTGCGAAAGCCAAGACGTTCTACGGCTGGGTCGTGGTTGGCTGCGCCTTTACCGTGCTTTGTGTCGCCTACGGCATTCAGTTCAGTTTCGGCGTGTTCTTGCCAGAGATCTCAAAAGATACCGGCTGGGGACGTGACAGTTTATCGTGGCCCTATGCGCTCTATGTATTTCTTTACAGTGCTCTCGGTGCAGTAAGTGGCCGTTTCACTGATCGCTGGGGGCCGCGGATCGTTATCACTGTCGGTGGATGCCTGTTAGGAGTTGGCATTATCCTCACCAGTCAAGTGCAAGCGGTGTGGCAGATGTATCTGTCTCTTGGGCTCATTGCTGCGTCAGGCATGAGCGCGGCTTATGTCCCATGTAATGCGACGGTGGTGCGCTGGTTTATCGAGAAACGCGGCTTCGCTATTGGCCTCACTTCGAGTGGGGCGAGCTTTGGCACTTTTCTCTTTCCTCCGCTCGCGGCTGCGCTGATTTCTGCTTTTGGCTGGCGTGGCGCGTATCTCGCCCTTGGGATTCTCGGCCTTGCGGCTATTACTGCATGCGCAGCATTTATGGTTCGTGATCCTGAGCAGATGAACTTGCATCCCGACGGGATTCCTCCAGCACCACTTCCATCTTCACCCTCTTCCTCACAGCCTGTAATAGCAAGCGACGAATGGACGCTTGCTGAAGCAAAACGCACCACCCCGTTCTGGTTACTCAACCTCGTCTTCATATTGACGTGGCTGGTGGTGTTCATGCCGATGGTCCACCTTGTCCCCTTCGCTGTCGACCTTGGCATCCCACAATTTCGTGCAGCAATGACGATCAGTGTCGTCGGCCTCGCGGGTTCGATTGGGCGTTTGTTTATCGCCACAATTTCCGACCGACTGGGTCGCGTTGCTACTCTCGGGTTGTGTTTCGTGCTGCAAGGACTCGGGTTTCTCGGTTTCACTCTGAGTTCTGGATTGACGACGTTATATCCTGCCGCTGCCATTTTTGGTTTGTCGTATGGTGGAGTGACTGCGTTATTTCCGGCAATCATTGGGGATTTCTTTGGCCGCATGTCGGTTGGAGCAATTGCGGGGTTCATTTTTGCGGTGTCTGGCGCTCCCGCGGCCTTTGGTCCGCTCATCGCTGGCTATATGTATACTATCACTGGAAGTTATAGTTTGGCGTTTCTTTTGAGTGCCTCCCTTAACTTTATTGCCTTCGCACTCCTATTCTTCTTGAAGAAGCCACAGCGCTGAAATCGTCTTCACCGAACGCTTGCTACCATAGAAAACGCCGGTTAGGATCATTAGCTGGGTATCCTCTCTCCACATATCTTACCCAAATAATTCAAATCCCGCTCTTGGGTGAAGGAGTTCCACATGAGCCAGAGAAATACCTACATGGCAATCGCGGTACAGATGTTTGCGGTTGCTACGCTTCTGTCGACGACAAGTTGTGGTCGTCCCCTCAGTAACACTGAGAAAGGCGCATTGCTTGGTGGAGCCGTCGGTGCCGGAACTGGTGCGTTGATTGGCAAAGGCAAAGGCGCCGCTATTGGCGGCGCGGCGGGCGCTGTTGGCGGTGCAGTTATTGGCAGTCAGATGGATCAGCGCGAACGCGAGCGGTACGGAGATGATCGCTATTATTAAGAACAACGCCGACGTGACTACGAAGAGCAACGCTATGAAGAAGAGCGCCGTCGTCGCGAGCGCGATCGATATCGCAATGACGATTATTAAGTCCGCAGCCAATCTCGTAGAGACGCCCCGCCGGGGCATCTCTACCCTTCGCACGGTCCCCCCAGCGTCAGTCTCTCCTTCCCGTTGACGTTACAACTCCTCCTTATTAGACTGCCACTATCTTGATGCCGTAAGTACGAGGTCGTTTGTGTTCACTTCCGATGCTGTCACTAATGGGATTCGCGTGCGTATCAACGCACGGTTTGATCCTTCTCGCTCCAAACCGCAACAAAGTCAGTGGTTCTTTCTCTACACCGTTACCATTTCCAACGAAGGCTCGGTGACCTCTCAGCTCATCAGTCGTCACTGGGTCATCACCGATGCCAACGGCAAGGTCGAAGAAGTGCGCGGTCCTGGCGTAGTTGGCGAGCAACCTGTCCTGGGCCCTGGCCAATCGTTTGAGTACACCTCCGGCTGTCCCCTGAGCACTTCCTTTGGCACTATGCACGGCACCTATCAAATGATCACCACCAAAGGTGAACGATTTGACGCCACCATCGCCGCCTTTACCTTAAGCGAGCCGCACGCATTGCACTAGGAGTGATAAACCATGGCGCAAGAAGAAGTGGTGCTGACGCGCGATTGTGAAGGAACACAAATTCCCCAAGGAACGCCCTTCACCGTTCCCAAAGGAACACCAGCGTTTATTACCCAAGCACTCGGGGAAACCTACACGCTTCGTCTCCCAACACTGGGCAGGCTCGTTCGTATTACCGATAAAGATGCCGATGCGATCGGCAAACAACGCACACAAGGAAGCCGAGAAACCGCACGGAACGACGGGCCACTCACGGAAGATATGGTGTGGGCACAGTTGCGAGAGGTCTACGATCCCGAGATTCCTATCAATGTTGTTGATCTTGGACTCGTGTACGATCTTCAGCTCAACCCGCTTCCAGATGGCAAGCACAACGTGTTAGTACAAATGACCCTCACCGCCCAAGGCTGTGGCATGGGACCTTCCATAGCCCGCGATGCGCAACGGCGCATTGAAACGTTACCTCATATTGCTGACGTCGAAGTTCGCATTGTTTGGGACCCGCAATGGCATCCGGACATGATGTCCGCTGAGGGGAAGAAGCGGTTGGGGGTGGAGTAAGTCAAGCGAAACACAACCACTCCCCCTCCGTTCTCATTGCTTGACGAGGCAAATCAGATTTTGTACATCTGCTTGTACAGGTGGAACTTATGCAAGCAAAAAAAATTGTGAGTCTCGCACAAGCACGAGCCTCCCTCAGCCGTCTTACCCGTGAGATTGCTACTGGCGGCGGGCCGATTGCTATTACGCAACGTTCAAATCTTGCCGCACTGTTAGTCAATGCAAAACGATACGAGGAAGATATGGCAGAACTCGCGCTGTATCGTCGCCAGCGGCATAAGTCTGGATTGCGATCGTACGCAAAGTTGATAGAAATCGTTGGCGACCTTGACGAAGCCTCTCGTCGACTCACTACAGAGTATGAGGCCGCTCTCAAACGGAGCGGAGAGGTATTACGTCATGCTCTACGTGACTGACACACATCCCCTCATTCTCTTCTCTACAGGAAAAACGCAGAAGCTCGGCAAGAATGCTCGACGAGTTTTTCGCGATGCTGAGCAGGGAAAGTCACGCATTGTTATTCCAGTAACGGTACTTGAGGAGATAATGCGGTTAAGTGAAGAGGGAGCGATCCGTCTTGCAAAACCGTTTCCTGAACTTGTGGCCGACTATCAACACGAACCTAGCCCTTTCTTCATTCAAGACTACACACTTGATGTTCTCCTGGCAGCAGCTCAGTTTTCGACCATTCGCGACCCGTTTGATCGCGTGATTGTTGCCACTGCTCAGGTGCTCGATTACCCACTTATCACGAGTGATCATGTTTTTCATGAAGGAAGGTTTGTTCCCATGGTATGGGATTGATATGGAGCGTAAGGCCATCGGCCTTCACCCAAACGAGGTGTGAAAGGCTGTCGGCTTCAGGCTGTGGGGTTTTTGCTTGTCGTCTCACTCAGCGCTCGAAGCGCATCACCACTGATCCGATACGGCAACCATTCTTTCTGATGGGTAATGCCGAGACGGTGGTAAAATTCACGCGCGGGATTCCAATCGAGTACAGAGAGTTCTAGACGCCCGCAGCCACGCGCAACGGCAGTTTTTGCCAATTCGATGATCAGCTTTTTCCCAACCCCATGACTGCGCCACTGCTCCAGTACGAAAATATCTTCGAGATGAATTCCCGCTCGTCCTTCCCAGGTCGAGTAGGTGGGAAAGAATAAGGCAAAACCCACTGCCTCGGTATCTGCTTCAGCAATTAACACTTCAAATTTGGGCTGCTCACCAAAACCGTCGCGGAGCAGATCTGCAGTTGTCGTCTTCACCGCATCTGGCTCGTTCTCAAACGCGGCCAGGCCTTTGATGAAACGGAGAATCGTTTCAACATCAGCGGCGGTGGCAGGGCGGATGGAAATATGCACCATAAGACAAGTCTCAAATAAGTCTCGGACAAGTCTCAGACACGTCAAGGCAAGTCAAGGACCTGTTCGAGACTTGTTTTGACATATTGAGACTTGCTTGAGACTTGCATTTGACCTTACGGCTCAGTTTTCACCAACTTAAACTGCCCTTTGACGGCATTGCGATACAGGTTGATCTGACCAATGTGTCGTGCTCGACCCGCTTGATCGCGTACGCCCATCCCGCCTTGTGGTGCCAAACACAGCACGCCAATTTTGCCGATCTGCATGTTGTGGTGTACGCGATAGGCCGCTTCGCCAGCTTCAGTCAACGGGTACGTCTCGGACAAGAGTGGATGAATCGCCCGTTTACACGCCAAGCGGTTCGCTTCCCACGCTTCACGATAATTCGCAAAATGCGAACCGATGATGCGCTTCTTGTTCATCCATAAGTAACGATTGCCATACTCGTGCATGTAGCCAGTCGTCGACGCACAAGTGACGACACTGCCACCAGGACGGGCGAGATACACACTGGCGCCAAAGGTATCGTGCCCCGGATGTTCGTACACGACATCAGGATCTTCACCTTCTGTGAGGTCACGAATTTTCTGTCCGAGGCGACGCAGCTCGCGCACATTCTGTGATCCATCTTCATTCCAGAACTGATAACCTTCTGCACGTCGGTCAATCACCCAACGTGCGCCAATCGTTTCACAGAGACGAACACGCTCTTACGACGACACAACACAAATCGGAAAGGCGCCAGCGTTGAGGACATACTGCAAGGCAAAGCCACCAAGACCACCGACAGCACCCCAAATCAACACAATATCGCCTTGCTTAATTTGCGTACCGTTGGGACTCACTAACATGCGGTACGAGGTCGAATTCACCAACGGCATCGAGGCGGCTTCTTCCCACGTCAGATGAGGTGGCTTAGGCATGAGCTGATTGGCACGGACAAGCGCGATTTCTGCCATGCCACCAAAGTTGGTCTCGAACCCCCAGATGCGTTGGTCTGGATCAAGCATTGAATCGTCATGGCCATCGGGAGCTTGCATATCGACGTAGTTGCAGTGAATCGTCACCTCATCACCGGGCTTGAATAGCGTCACCCCAGGTCCAACCTTGAGAATTACGCCAGAACCGTCGCTCCCTAAAATGTGATACGGCAAGTTGTGACGTTTATCCCACGGACTTTTCTTGGCCGCCCGTTCGAGAAATTGGAAGGTTGGAATAGGTTCAAAGATCGCGCTCCAGACGGTATTGAAGTTAATGCTGGTCGCCATCACTGCCACAAGCGCCTCATTGGGACCAACTTCAGGCAGCGGCACTTCATCGACATGTAAACTCTTGCGTGGGTCCTTCTTTTCCGAAGCCAGCCCATCGAACATCTGCATTTCGTCTTTGTGAGTCGTCACCGCGCGCATCGACTCAGGCAAAGGCATCGCCGCGTAATCGTCTGACTTTGCCTGCCCTGAATTAATCGCGTCAAGAATCGCTTTCATTGAACCTGGCATACTCGCATTCTCCTCAACACTACAAATCTCACCGGAGTCTGGTGGCCAGATAAATTATACACAATAACAAGCAGCTCTCAGCAATCAGGCGACGAGCATTCAGCCATCAGCGGTCAGCTCTCAGCCAAAATAGGGAAAGAAAAAGAACAACGCTTTTCTGCCTGTTCCCTCTTAGCTGGTAGCTGAAAGCTGAGAGCTGATTGCTTACTCACCGTTGTGGATCAATTAACACACCCGGATTCAACAACCCTTGCGGATCTAATGAGGCTTTTGCCGCCCGGAGAGCGGTCGCAACAAGCTCGGGACGTTGTTGATCGTACCACGGTCGATGGATACGCCCAACCGAGTGATGATGCGTCACTGTCCCACCAAGACGCACCATCGCTTCACACGCTGCCGACTTCAAGGCTTTCCATTGCTCCATTTCTCCACCGGGCTTTCCAAGTCCCAAGAACGTGTAATACGGCGCTGGTCCATCAGGATACACGTGCGTAAAACGGCACGAGAGAATTCCGCCACCACAAATTTCGTCGAGTGCCTTTTGCGTTGCTTGCATCACACCGGCGTGAAATTCGGCAAAACGGTTCCACGGAATGGCCGTTTCGACGGTGTCAAAAATCGCGCCCATCGCTGCCATAGGACCGAGCATGTAGGGCATACGGATAAAGGCATCACGCCAATCGCCAGTCGCGCCACCACGCCCCGCAGCTTCACCGCCACCACGAATCACCACCCCATTCGGGGTCGTGCCGCCATGATCTTTGCAACATTCCAATGCCCGGTTGAACCACACTTCGACTGGATGATCGGCTGACTCAAAGCCCAGCATCAGCATCGTGCCACTGCCATCACCAACATTGTTACGCTTCACTTCCGCAGGATCGAGTAACCGACAGTTTGTCGGATAGAGACCAGTTTGGCTGATCGCGCGGACGGCTGCGACGCCAGCCTCGAACGTAGCGAAGTGCACGGCTGCTGATGCCCGATAGACAGGACGATCCTGCAAACGCATCCAGGCTTCAGTAATAATTCCTAGCGTTCCTTCCGAGCCGATGAACATGCGGTCAGGGCTCGGACCGGCACCTGAGCCAGGCAACCGCCGCGTAGCAATTGTCCCTTTTGGGGTCACCACACGCAGTGACTCAACAAAGTCGTCGATGTGAGTATAGAGCGTCGCAAAGTGGCCACCAGACCGTGTAGCAATCCACCCACCTAAACTCGAAAACTCAAACGACTGCGGATAATGGCGCAAGGTATAACCATGTGGGCGCAGTTGATCTTCCAGTGCCGGACCATACACCCCAGCCTGAATCCGTGCCGCACGAGACGCCTTATCGATCTCGACGACTTTATCGAGATACTTCATGTCGATGGTCACAGTGCCGCGATATGGTCCGTCACTGGGGGGCTCAACACCAGCGGTGACACTCGATCCGCCGCCAAAGGGGGTCACCGCGGCATTGGCTTGCGAGCACCAATCAAGCAGTGCGACAACATCAGCTTCACTTTTCGGATAGGCTACGACATCTGGTGGATTAGGGAACTCACCACGTGACGCACGCAGCAAATCAGGAAAGGCTTTGCCATACGCATGCACGACCCGATCATACACCGCCGTCGAACAGAGTTGCGCTAAAGACGCAGGGGGACTCACGCGTGAGGCACGTAAAACAATATCCTCAACCTTCGGAACTTTATTGACCGTCAGATCATTCCGCCCAAGACTGATGGCAATGCTTTTTGCCATCGACTTTTGCTGATCTACGGTTGGTTGTTGATCTTCATACCCCCAGCCCCATGCACATAGACGACGGTCTGTCATATTCCTTCCTCTCTTTGTAGCGTACGCGATCAAAGGGACTAAACAGGCAAAGAATGTAGAATGGAGGAGGTAGAAGGTAGAATGAGAGCAGTAAAGTTTTCCCTTTTTTCTCCTACCTCCTGCCTCCTCTATTCTATCTTCTTCACCCGGTCCTTAATCCTTCCCCTCGTTCCTCACTCTCGTCTCGGATCTGTCGCACCGGCCTCTCTGAGCACTGCGGCGACAGCATCACGTTTATAGAGCGTTGCCCGTGTAAGTGGAGTCGCACCATTTGTATTTGGCGTATTAATCTCCGCGCCAGCAGCAATCAATGCTTTCGCAGCATCGACGTGCCCCTCATTTGCGGCCCAAGTAAGAGCCATATTACCCTCTTGATCCCGCGCATTCACATCTGCACCGCCATCGAGTAGCGCCTGAATCACCGCCACTTGATTCTTTTCTGCGGCATACATCATCGCAGTCCACTTACTATCTCCAGGCGTATCAGGAGCCATACCTGCAGCCAGAAAATGCTCTACTGCGGCAGCGTTTCCTTTTGAAGCACTATCGAAAAACACCTTTGGTTCATAAGCTAACCCAAGAGTCTCTAATTGTTTACGTGCCTCGTCTGGTGTCTCCTTTGGTGGTTTACGTGGTTTCGCTACAGCAGGTGCGGCTGGAACCGCTGCAGGTGCTGCGGCTGAGGGCGCAGGTGCCGATACTGCAGGAGGACTCTCATTCTTCACCTCTTGGCCTGGACCATGCGATCCAGAGTCACATCCTGTGTTGACCACACTCAACGCTACGACAATAGACCCCATAAGAGAAAAACGCATCATCACAAGTCCCTCCTTTTTTATCGGGTCATTGCATCATCGGGTGAGCGGGTCATTGAGAAAAAACGGTACTTCTTCAATGGCTCGATGACCCGATGGCTCAATCTTTCAATACTTCCCAAATGGCGGTGCCGCAATCGTCGTCTGCAGCTCAATCAAATGCATCTCTCCCGACGCCAGTGCGTTTTCCAGAGCTTTCCCCAAAGTTTCGGGAGAATTCACCCGCGTCGCTGCCACGCCAAACGACTTGGCAAACGCCACAAAATCCGGATTCGTCAGCTTCGCCTCATACTCCTCCTGAAAAGCCGTGCGTTGCAAGTAGCCAATGACACCGTATGCATTGTCGTTCACCACAATCATCGGAAAGCCAATCTTATGGCGCACACAGGTCGCTAACTCCTGCGCGGTATACATAAACCCGCCATCACCAATGATGCCAACGACTGGCTTTGTCGGACGCGCGACTTTGGCACCAATCGCTCCAGGAAAACTAAAGCCCAGCAATCCTGAACCTTTGGCGGCAATTACACCATTCGCTTGATACGACGGATAGAAATATTCAGCCCAATAAGCAAGCTGGGTATTATCACCAACGAGCATGCTATCGCGCGGCAGAATCTGCCGCAGGGTGTCGAGATAGCGGACTTCATGCAACTCTTTGCGCACTTGCGCCAATTCTGCATCGGTCTGTTTACGCCACTCGGCAACTCGCGCTTGCCGTTGTCCGGCATAGGGTTCACCTTCGAGTTGACGACGCAGCTCAGTGGTAATCGCACGAATATCACCGACGAGCGGAACATTGGTCGGAAAGTTCTTGCCGATCCAGCGCTCGTCCCAATCGACATGGATGACGGTCTCAGGGAGTGCGAGACCGCGACGCTTAGCGTCGACTTCACGTAAACGCGTCCCGATCACTAGGGCGACATCGCACTGCGGCACGATGTCTTTTACCACCATCCGTCGTGCCGCATTACCAAACGACAACGGGTGGTCTTCAGCAACTACGCCTTTCGCTGCAGTACTTCCTACCACTGGTGCAGACAGCGCTTCAGCCAGCGCGGTAATATCAGCGGATAGGTTCGCACGCGCGGCATCGGTGCCAATGAAAATCACCGGCTGTTTTGCTCGACGCAGCAAAGACACGGCTTCGTCTAGACGTGCAGGCAATGCCGGTGTTTGTCCATCTCGTTGTGACACCGGAGCGATCGTCACCTCGTTGGCCCATAGATCATGCGGCACTTCGACATAGACCGGGCCTGGGCGGTTACTACGAGTGAGTTTCAATGCTTTCGTCATCGTCGCGTATGGGTCATCGCTCGCGCGGAGCGAAAATGTCTGTTTCGTCACTGTACGAAACAGTGAAGTCTGTTCTTCGAGTTCATGCAACACGCCTAGCCCTTGACCAATTTTGGCGGCGTCGATGTTTGATGTCATCATCACCACCGGCGAGCAACTACCAGAGGCTTCCTGTAACGAAGAGAGGGTAAAACCTGCACCTGGGCCGGTTGATGAAATAATCACGCCGATCCCACCACTGGCACGCGCATAGCCATCGGCCATGTGGGTTGCAGCTGCCTCGTGACGACAGACGATATGGCGAAACGAGCCATCGCGACGGATGGCGTCATACAATCCGATGTTATGAATACTGGGAATCCCAAAGATAGTCGTAATTCCAGCTTCCTTTAGTGCCTGAACGATCGCTTCGGATGTTTTCGCCATGTCCCTCGCGCTCCTCTTTATCCACGCTGATTTCGTTGGCGACGCTAGCACACTGGAGGACGAATGCCAAAGAGGGCGCACTCCCTTGGCAAACGCCGCAATTTCCACCACAGTACAAACTCATAAGGCAAGCAGACAGAGATAGAGAAACAGAGATATAGGTCTCCTAAATGAAACGTGCCGTGTGAGTGCCAACCATGCTTCGACAGGCTCAGCATGAACGGAAAAAACTTAACGAGTGCAATCTCTACCCCGTACACCCTGAGCTTGTCGAAGGGTGGTGTGGGTCTCTCGTGTTTCCATTTCAACTAGGATGCCTATAGAAATAGAGAAAAGAGTGGAACTAAGGAGGACTCAATGAAAGTCTACGAAATTCGCGAACCTTCTGGCATTGATAATTTGAAACTTGCTGACCGTCCTGACCCAACTCCCGGACATGGACAAATCGTCGTGCGGGTGAAAGCCTCGTCCCTCAACTATCGTGACTACATGACGGTCAAAAACGGCGGCGCCATGGGTATCCAAACGCCACGGATTCCCTGCTCTGATGGTGCGGGTGAAGTGATCAAAGTCGGGCCAGGTGTCACGCGCTGCAAGGTCGGTGACCGGGTTGCTAGCATTTTCTTCCAGAACTGGCTGGCTGGGGATATCCAAGCTCATCACTTTTCCTCTGCGCTCGGCGGCCCGATTGATGGCATGCTCGCCGAACAAGTGGTGTTGAGTGAAGAAGGAGTGGTGCGCATTCCTGACTACATGACCTACGAAGACGCAGCCACCCTTCCCTGTGCAGCAGTCACAGCATGGCAAGACTTATTCCCGAAGGGTCCAATTAAAGCAGGCGATACGGTTCTGGTCCAAGGCACCGGTGGTGTATCGATTTTCACCTTGCAGTTCTCAGTCATGGCTGGCGCGCGAGTGATTATCACATCGAGTAGCGACGAGAAGCTCGCACGAGCCAAAGAACTTGGCGCTTGGGCAACGATCAATTACAAAACTACGCCTGACTGGGATAAAGAAGTGTTACGCCTCACAGATGGTGCTGGCGTTGATCATATTTCTGAAGTCGGTGGTCCGGGGACGTTAGAAAAGTCGTTCCGTGCCGTCCGGGTCGGCGGCTCAATCGGCCTGATTGGCGTGCTCACTGGTTTCAGCGGACAGATTGATCCCATGCCGGTGTTACGCAAAGGCATTCGCTTTCAAGGCGTCTATGTCGGCTCACGCGAAATGTTCGACGATATGAATCGCGCCATGGCGATCCACAAGACCAAGCCAGTGATCGATCGTGTGTATCCGTTCAAAGAAGCCCGCGAGGCAATCAAACTCATGGAAAGTGCCGCACACTTTGGCAAGATTGTGATTGCCATCTAATCTTCGCAAGGGGCGTAGCATGCTACGCCCTTCCGACTTGCCCTGCATACCCAATTCCCTTACAGTTTTGTTGATGAGAGCAGATTCTTCTTCAGCCCACAGTACGCAAAAGCCGCGCTTTCTGTGGGACTACGATTTGGACGAAGCTCAAGTCCGGGAGATCCTCGCGCAAGAGGCGCTTTCGCCTTTGAAACGCTGGCTGATCGAGAGGATTCTCAGCGAATGTCGCTTTGACGAGGTCTGTCAGTATCTCGACCTCAACACAATTCGCCAAAGCTTTGCACAACTCCGGCTCCCCTCAGAAATAAAGGCACGCTGGGAGTACGCACTCAAACGATGGACGACACAGTAAACACCGACATTCTTACCTCTTTGCAGCGGAATGTTTTGGTTGCACTTTTTAGCGATCCCTGGTTCCGTGAGCATTTTTATTTGACAGGCGGAACAGCTCTGGCCGCATTCTATCTCAAACATCGCTATTCCGATGATCTGGATTTCTTCACCCATCAAAATTCCCTCGATAGCATCCCGGAACTCATGCGCATGACCGCAGACCGCCTGGGCCTCAGTGTCATAGCGTTACAAAGAAGCCCAGGGTTTCTTCGCTACGAACTCAACGGAGAACTCAAAGTGGATTTCGTGGTCGATGTCTCTTTTCGTGTCGGTGAACCAGCATCCATCGATGCGTTGATGATTGATTCGATGAACAACATCGCTGTCAATAAAGTGTGCGCCATCTTGGGACGGCTTGACGCCAAAGACTACGTCGACCTTTTCTTCATTCAGAAGGAGCATCAGTTCGATATTTTCGAACTCCTCCGCCTGGGTCAGCAAAAAGATACGGGCTTGGACCCGTTTGTCTGGGCTTCACTCATTGCCGAGGTCGCGCAGCTCGCAATTTTGCCACGGATGATCCGTACAATTTCACTGGAAGAGTTGATCAGCTTCTCTTTAAAACTTCGTGACGACATACTTGACCGTATAAAGCCCACTCACTAATTGTTCATGGCTCCCCTACTCTCTATCAGGGCGAAATTCATTCAAGCTGGCTTGAGGTAATCGCCTCTTCAATGAGCGAGTTCTGGATGTAGCGACCTCTTGTCTGCGGGTTAGCAATCTGACCATCGACAGAGATGTGTCCACTCGCGTCTCGATCGATCTCATGCAACATTTCCAGCACCGGATCGGCGAGCGTGTAGAAAAAAGCGCGCCCGTTCTTATCCTTAAACAAGGGCACTTCTCGGCGAGACGAATAGCGGGCGAATTTTACGCCAGCCCACCACTCATCCGAAGAGAGCCCTTCTGGCGGTTGAATGTGTCGTAACGTGTCCCAATGGCGATATTTGCCGCTAGGCGCAGCACCGATGCGACGGGTAAGAACCTCGGCAAACCTTCGCGCATGAACTGGATCTTCAATGTTTTTGAAGACATCCGCCAATGTTGGCGGTCGAACGGGAATGTCCATACCTCGAAATACTAATTTACTCCTAATTTGTTTGCAATTAGTATTTCGAGGCGATTCCCTTTATTTTTCACATATCTACGGTCTCATCGTATACGCCCGCGGACCGCGATGGGTTTGCAGCTGAGGTTGGGTCAAGTCAATCCAATCACAGAGCGTCGGTCGGGTGTGGCGGGGGTCGATGAGGTCGGTTACTCCGAACGCCTCAGCTTTTGCATACGGATTGCGCTGGCTTGCTAAGCGTTCTTCGATCTCTCGTCGTTTGGCTTCAGGATCAGGTGCAGATTCGATCTCACGGCGGTAAGCAACCGCTACGCCACCTTCCAGTGGTAACGCGCCACTTTCCGCTGAGGGCCAGGCAAACACCATACCCCCAGGACCAAAATGCGCAGCACCAGCAACGCCATAGACTTTGCGTACGATCACTGATGCCCACGGCACCGTGGATTGCATCACGGCAAAGAGCGTCGCTGTACCGTGACGAATGGTCGCGGTTTGCTCAGCCTCAGGACCAATCATGAAGCCAGGCTCATCAACGAAGCAAACAATCGGGAGGTGGAAGGTATCGCACAGGTCAATAAAACGTCGCACTTTCTGTGCACCATCAGCGGTCATCGACCCCGCATACCACGCAGGATCATTGGCCCAGATGCCCACCGCATGGCCATTGAGTCGGGCTAGGCCTGTAATCTGCGACGGCCCATACAAAGCGGCCAATTCAAAGAAGGAATCCCGATCGACTACATATTCAATAAGTCGACGCATGGCATAGGCACGACGACGATTGCGGGGGATAATTGATAATAGTTCTGGTGCTTGCCGATCACGGCTATCATCACTGAGTGTTATCGGTGCTGCCTCCCACACATTAGTCGGCAGATAACTCAGGAAGCGGCGAATCTGCACGAACACACCCCCCTCATCATCAGCGACATTGTCAACAACGCCACTGCGCAAATGAACGTCTGGTCCGCCCAGTTCCTCTTTGGTCGGACGTCGGCCAAACGCACGCTCCACTAACGCCGGACCGCCAATCATCACTTGCGAGGTGTGTTTGGTCATGATGGAGAAATGCGAGGCAACCAACCGTGCCGCGGGCAAACCAGCGACAGCGCCCATCGCGGCTGACACAACTGGCACGGTTCCCATGACTTGCATGATCGACATGAAGCGCGGCGGGGCATTCACGGCCTCACCGCCACCACCACTTTTGCCATCGCCACGTGGAACACTGCCGCCACCACCTTCGAGGAAGCGAATCAACGGTAGGCGATATCGCAACGCCATTTCTTCAGCAAACACACTCTTGCGTAATCCGGCAGGCGACGGCGATCCACCACGGACAGTGAAATCCTCGCCACCAACCACACACAATCGCCCATCGATCTTGCCAACACCTAACACATAGTTCGCTGGCGTAAAGGTGTGGATTTGCCCCTGCTCATCGATGTCTGCATGTCCAGCAATGGGCCCCTGTTCGCGGAAGGAAGCCGCATCGATAAGTCCAACAACACGCTCACGGATAGTGAGGCGACCTTGCTCATGCTGACGCGTCACCGCCTCAGCGCCGCCGTGCTCCTGCGCAAGCTGCTTGCGTCGCTCGATACCATCGATTTCGCGCTGCCAACTCATGAAAGCAAATGAAAAATGAAGAATGCAAAATTAAAAATGGAAAACGGAAAAAGAAGTATTCATCCTATCGTTATCTTCATTTTACATTTTGCATTTTTAATTTTGCATTAGCGGAAGCTTAATCCGCTCCGTTCGGGTTGTCGATGATAAACTTCCACGTTCCATCAGACTGGCGACGGACGACTTCAATGCCATTGCCTGACATCGCCACTGGTTTGCCATCGGCTCCAGTACCATTCACATTCCACTTCGAGCGGAGGACAGCAATATCTCCATTCTCCACCGCGTTCACACTAATAGTGAATTTGGGCTTAATGGCAAGAAACCCTTGCATCGATTCACGCACTCCAGCGTGTCCGGTGAGTATCTTTCCTGGTGCGGCAACAAAAGTGGCCGTGGGTTCGTATAAGGCGACCGCGGCTTCCAAATCTCCACGGTTCAGCGCCTCACAAAGCAACGTGTCACACTCTTCAGGTTTGCGTGCTGGCATGGCCCACCTCCTTCTGTACAGTTAGGTGGGAGCATAATCAGCCCTCTTGCCATTGTCTATGGAGGGCCTTCATTCACTGTGGTGGGTAAAAAAGAAGGCGGGGGACGGCGAAAATTGTAAACACTCTACATGATGGGGACAACCATCATTGCGTGGTCATGCCTTCTTGGCACGATTACGCAGGATCCCAAGGCAGAACAGTCCAGAACCGAGCAGCAGCATATACAGAGGCTCCGGCAGGGAATTGACCGTCCATGATGCGGTCGCTGGTGCAGGTATCCGTTCCCGTCTCAGTGACGAGGTACGGTGTACTCTGGCCGTACTTACTCTAGGTGGTGTTTCGACCAATGGCGGAGTGGTGGTTCGCGATAGAGCGGGCGTGTGCTGACAACAAAGCGAAGGAACTCCCCAAATCGGCTCCCACAGGCTAGCCGACTCAGGATCTTCAACCTGGGGAACAGAAACATCTTCCGGCGGCTGACTCGCACGTAGCAGGTTCGCGGAACTGGCAAGATCGGACAACAGCAAATTGCCAATCGTTTCGGGATACCGTTTCCCCACCATGCAACATCATTCCCTAACCAGGCGGTAAAGGAACGGGCCATGCGATTTTCGAATCCGAACGTTCCAATTCCTGGGTAGGCCGACGCATCGAGACGACAACAAGGAAAGATTTCTTCGACCCCTTCCTCTATCGTTCGTGGCTCTGGCTCCGGCACGGTGGTCGTTTGTAGAGCAGCCCCCTCGCGTGCGCTCAGTAGCAGGATGACAAACACTAACATGAAATAAGAAGAAGTTTTGGCCCAAGTCCGGTACATATTCATCGCTATCATCCTCTGCTTCGTGACAGTCGATTCTATCACAACAGCGACGCTTGCCGTGAAACAATTGATTTTGTTTCGGAGTCCCAAATGCTGAGTCTCTTTGGTCCGTGATATGCCCCGAGAAAGTACGCAGATGAAACCTTACTACAAGCCGTCTGCAACAGGCAAGGGAAAAATCCGCAAAAATTACCGGCAAAAGATGGATTTTTCAGTAGGGATAGCGGGCGAGGACCTTCTCTCCTCACCGATATATCACTCTCTGTTTCTCATTGAGATGCTCATGACGTTTGGTTCCGCCCCCGTTGCTGTACGGCCACTCGGCGTGCCGCGAATTCCTCAGGATTGAGGGTACGGCTGTGAGATCGCCAGGCTTCATATTCAATCTGCATGCCCTCGCTAAAGGTTTGCGCATACCCGTCATCAATAACTCGCTTCAAGTTTCGCACCATCTCCGGTACACACGAAAGAATATCCATTGCCAATTGCCGACAGGTCGGAAGCAAGTCTTCAGGAGCAACGACACGATTCACCAATCCCCAGGCTCCAGCCTTCTCGGCCAACAGGAAGTTTCCGGTCAGCGACAATTCTTTCGCACGGTAGATACCAATAAGGCGGGACAGTTTTTGGCTTAACCCCCAGCCTGGCATCGCGCCCACGCGAGCGTGCGTGTCAGCAAACCGCGCAGCGCTCGACGCTACCAAAATGTCGCACGCCAGAGCAAGTTCAAAACCACCAGTAATTGCCACACCGTTAATCGCGCCAATAATTGGGCGATCAAATTGAGCCATTGCCTGAATGATGTCATTGTCCCCACCGACCGCTCCACGCGCTCCCACCGCGGGGAGCCCGGTTTGTCCAAGCTCTTTGAGATCGAGACCTGCACAGAAGGCTTTACCTGCGCCAGTCAAAATCACAACGCGCACGTCTGCATCGGCTTGTAACTCATGGAACGTCTGGACGATGGCTTGTCGGAGTTCATGTGACAGCGCATTCATCGCATGCGGACGGTTCAATGTGAGGGTCACCATACCGGCGTCTCTTTCGCTTAATAGTACTGACTCTGTCATAGATAATATCCTTTACCGATCCACCCGTTCTTCACTAAAGACCAACTGCCCTGCTTTCTCTTGTGCGTTAATCCGCGCACGCAGATCCGCAGGTAACTCAATGTTCCGCTCATCAGGGAAACGGCCTTCGAGCAACGCCGGGCGTAAGAAAAACTCTTCTGGCGTACTCACATCTGCCTGACTTTTCACGCCACCAATGAACCACACGCGCCGCAGAAAGTCTGGATTGAAATACGACTTGCGATCGTCGTCGGTCCATTCTCGTAACTGATGGCCATCATGGGTTGAATACGTCATCAAATCAGTCGTGACATCCCAGTACAAATCCATTTGCATGCCGTACCCTTGCTCTTTCAGTGCGGGATTACGAAACTCCGCCACGCGCGTTTCAATGAAGATGAGTTTCCCTTCACGATCGTACTCTTCAATCCGCAACGGATAGAATGCCTGTTGATCAAGCCAATAGAGAATTCGCGGCGCGTAGTATCCAGGGAGCCAGTCTTCTCGCACCTTCGCTTCGACAACATAGCACGGCACCCCACCATCGGCGGTGTAACCGGTATACCCTTTCCCCATCGGCCTGATCTCACTCACTGGGGTATCGTGTAACTGCCCGTTTGCGTCGGTAAGCGTGATCGACTTCCTCATCTTAGGAAACCGTAGCGTCTGATGAAGCACGTCGGTGCCAATAATACGCCATGACCACTCCCAGGCATCTCGGCCAAACGTGTCATCAAACGTAAATGCCTGATTCGGGAAACGGTCACTGCGACGGGGTTGTGGCTGTCGTCGGACACGCCTGAGCCCGTTGGTGTACACGAACATGTCAATCTTCTTGGTGAACGTCTTATCGGTGCGATAACGCGAGAACAGCGACTGATTGCCATACTTCTCGGCTGGAGCGATGTCTTGCGACAGTGAGGTCACAAAGCTGTCGCCAGGAGCGGTATCGTAGATCTCGGTCTTTAATCCTTCTGTGCCGTGGTATGCGACCAACCCCACAGTCTTACTTTGAACGATAAGGTGTCCCCAATGGTCGATGGTCGCTCCAGCATCGGCATAGACACAGGACCAGCGCGGTTGGTGAGGAAACTCCATCGAGCGAAAGCCCATTTCTTCAGCGGTGTACGGTGGGGCAAACGGATAGGGCTCGGCTGGCAGATACGGAAACTGAGAGTGACGTGGCGTATCAGTCGACAGGTCGATACGCTCTCGCTCTTGAGGTGATAGCTCGGCAACGGTCTTCCACGTCCTGCCATCGCGAGAAGGGTTTTGCGCCCAAGCGAGCGTAGGTTGATATCCCAGCGTTAGGCATGTCACAACAACGATCAGTCGCACGAGCATATCCCCTCCTCTGCTGGACGTGCTGCGCCGGTTATAGATGAAGGAGGCAAGGGAAGCAAAGAGGGACAGAAAGAAACGAGCAGAGGTCAAACACCCCGTTCGTGCTGAGTAAGTCGAAGCATGAACGGGGCAAGTACCCGCAAATCGTCTTAATTCAACTTGTACAACTGAGTTGCACTCTCAGCCAGCACTTTCCGACGATACTTCTCTGGCAGTTTATCAGCGATCATTTTGGGTGCACCAGGAAAAAAACCATCTGGATGCGGATAGTCAGTGGCCCAGAGGATCCGGTCTGGACCAAGATAATCCGCAAGCACGCCAAGACTTCCTTCTACGGGCTCGAAAGCGATCCAGCACTGGCGCTTGAAATATTCACTTGGCATCATCTTCAGCGTCGTGTCATTGAACACACCATGGTCATCAAAGTGCCGATCCATACGATCGAGCCACGGCGCAATCCATCCCCCACCAGATTCAAGAAATGCGAAACGGACTTTCGGAAAGCGTTCACATACGCCACCCCAAATCACGCTTAAGCTCGCGAGCATCATCTCGACGGTGTGCGACACAATGTGTTTCGCGCCTGGGCTCTCAAAGCGCTCAACACCTACAGCCGGCATGCCACCAGTGCCTTCATGAATACCAATGGCAAAGTCGAGATCCTGCGCCAGCGTCCAGAACGGGTCATACGACGGATCACTCAGCATGCGGTTGTTATACGGATTCGGTCGCAGGAAGCCGCTCCGCATGCCCAACTGGTTACGTGCATACTTCATCTCTTCAATGGCCAGATCAACCGATTGCATCGGCAGCATCGCCACCCCAAAGAGACGATCGGGATACGGTTTGCAATAGTCCGCCAGCCAGCGGTTGTAGGCACGGCACACCGCAGCGGCAAGTGGCGGGTCTTGGATTGCACCGGACAGCAGTCCTAGTGTGGGATAGAGAAATACTGCGTCGATCCCATCGAGGTCGAGATCAGGAATACGGGCATGGGGATCGAATCCACCTTTGCGGCCCTCGATATAGCGAATGTCCTGGCTTGTCACCCCCTGGCGAGCACCAATCGCACCGGCAAAGCCCAGCCCTTTCGCCCCACCAATCATCCTGCCTTCGATCAGCAAGCGCTCTTTACCGTCTTTATCCACTTTGAGTTGCGGTGCACGGTCACGAAATTGCGGATCAAGGTAATCGACGAAAAAATTCGGTGGCTCTAGTACATGGCCATCGGAATCAATGACGTTATATGCTCGGCCCATAACATCCTCCCTTTTTACTTGGTGTAGTTTTCTGTGTTGCGTCCTACCATACTTGGGCTCACAGAAACAAGCTTCAGCGTTCCCCACTCTTTCTATGCGTGCAACCTCTCCCGAATCGTTCGTCGGGCAGACCGGCTTGCGGCTCCGCTACGGTTCAGGAGAAAAGAACGGACGATCGAACTTCGTGCCCAGGCCTTCGAGTTGCGGCACTTGATCGAACCCGCCCTGTTTCAGCCGTTTCAGTGTCTGTTCGTGCAGTTTGCGGTAGGAAATATTCCCGCCAGCATTTTTCAGCGTTTCTACCAAACAATAAGTGAGAGCCCCATTGAAGGCTCCACCAATATGCGCATCGGCTGAGGTTTGCGTATCACGACAACCAG
Source organism: Deltaproteobacteria bacterium (assembly GCA_016874775.1). Lineage (NCBI taxonomy): Bacteria > Pseudomonadati > Myxococcota > Myxococcia > Deltaproteobacteria bacterium. The sequence continues at coordinate 10,302 of VGTJ01000046.1, read as the reverse complement.
TGATCAACAATTCGGGGATCTTCACATTAACCACATCTTTCTTCTTGCGAGCAGTCGTGGTTGAAGCCCGCAGGCTCCCTTGTACCCGACCGCGCAACTTACGCCCCGATTCCGTCGCAACCAAATCCCAAGGACTCGGCAGGTACCGAGCAATACGCGGCGCATCAGGGGGCACGAGCACACGAGTAATCGAACCCGAATGGCAGCAATCCATGATGACCGTCAAGCTCACCCCTGCACGAAGACCATCCAACGTTGTGCGCAACCAGTCATCCAAAAATGGCTTCTTCCAATCCAAATCTGTCGGACAGAGAATTTCGTCTCGCCGGTCAGCTTCGTCGCCATTCGCATCAGGCACGTTTGAGCCGTGCCCAGAATAATGAAGCAACAGGACGTCCCCTTTGCGCGCATCGCGGATAAGCTTGCTGACAGCGGCCGCCATCGCTTTGCTGGTCGCGGCGAAGTCAGTCAACACGGCAATATCCTTGCTGGCGAAGCCATACATCTGGGTCAATACGGCCTGCATATTCTTCACGTCGTTGACGCACCCGCGCAGATCAGCGCCCGGAATCTTGTAACGATTAATACCAACAAGCAGTGCTTTTTTCCCCATAGTTTTCTCCCTTTTCTCTTGCGAGAGAGGAGAAGTTGTAGCAGAGGCGTGTTTGCGGTGTCCATGCGGGAAAACCCCGGTCTCCGCCGGTATAGAGTGCATGCGCAACTCATGACGAACTGCGTCTCGGAAACCACGGCAGAAACGCATTGGTCTGCAGAATGTAGTCACGATAGGCGGGGCGCCTCTCGGTGATCGTTTGTTCAAGCAGCGCCACACCCGAAATCTTCAGCAGCAGAACAGTCATCAGTACGGGGCTAAAAATTGTCCACAGGCTACCAGGAACCGCAAATGCCAAGAGAAAATGCCCCCACCACACCATTGCATCCCCAAAGTAGTTCGGATGCCGCGTATAGGCCCACAGCCCGGTATTCATGACGCGTCCGCGATTGGCAGGGTTGGCCTTGAAACGAGCAAGTTGCCAATCACCAACGGTCTCAAAAAAGAAGCCGATACTCCAACACAACAACCCCAGCACATCGGTCCAGCGCCACAACGGAGGGCCAACATTGAGTTGCACGACCGCCAGCGGCATGACAATCAGCCACAGCAAAACCCCTTGGAGAAAGAAAATGGTAAAGAGGCTCATCCACCAGAAGTTGGCTCCGCGATAGCTTCGCATCACTTGGTAACGTGCATCCTCCTCGTGTCCCCAGTTGCGCCAGAGCAAATGCAGCGCGAGGCGGAATCCCCATATGGTCACTACGATCAACAACACCCAATGACGATCGGTGAGTTCTGGTCCGAGCGAGCGATAGAACCAGCTGAGTATCACGAAGCCGAGGCCCCAGAAAATATCGACAATACTGACGTCGCGTTTGACGAGACTCAGCAGCCACACCAAAGTTACGGCGACCAAAATCACGGCAAGACCCGGTAACAGTGACGAAAAGAATGCACTCACCTGTCCCCCCTATTTGTTGGCTTGCGGGTTATAAAGCACTTGTTTACCAAAAGGTATCCATCAAGACGATTCCTCTTTTGACGGCGCGCGCATTATGCTATGCCGCGCGTAGGAGAGAGCAAAGGTCAACCCAAAAGGAGGGCTACCCTATGCCGCTGTATCTTGATGAAATTTGGTTGAACGTCTCACCACCGAAAAATGCCAAGAAAATACAGGCCATGTTCAAGGACGTACTCTCGGGTAAGAGTGGATTTCCACCGGGAGTGACGCTGAAGGCTGGCCCTTGGGCCTCTAACGAAGAACCGAAAATGATTCTGATCCTCGACATTCAGGATCACGCCAAGACTTTTGTGCCGTTCGCCACCTTGGTAGCGCAGGGTCTTATTCCCAAACGACGACTGACACCGATCGTTGAATGGAGTGCCGTAGACGAGGTCGTAAAGGGACTCTAGAAGAAATGCAAAATTAAAAATGCAAAATGGAGAGAGCAAACCGTTTCTTTCCTCTTTGCTCATTTTTAATTTTTAATTTTTCATTGATGAAATTGAAGCCTATGCTCTCTCCCACACCAGCTCGTTCGCTTTCTCTCACTGTGTACTGTGCGTCAAGCAAACGTGTCGCACGGAAATATCTTGACGTTGCAACCGACATGGGCCGCTTGATTGCTCAGCGCGGGCACACATTGGTCTACGGTGGCGGCAATATCGGTCTCATGGGTGCACTTGCGCAGTCCGCGCTGACCCACGGCGGCAAAGTTCGTGGGGTCATTCTCAGCGAGTTCATCGAGAAAGGATACGCCCAAGACGGCCACGAGATGCATTCGGTTGACGACATGCGCTCGCGGAAGCGTGGTCTCGACGAATTTGGCGATGCGTACATTGCGCTTCCCGGTGGCTTTGGCACGTTAGAAGAGATTCTTGAAATGATCTCCTTCAAGCAACTCGGGTTTCATCATAAGCCCATTGTCTTCGTGAATACCGATGGGTACTTTGACGGCCTGTTACAACAGTTCGCACGTGGGTTCGCCGAAGCCTTCATCCACGAACGATTTCGTGATGTGTACAGCGTCGTGGCCACAGCGGAGGAAGCGATTGCCACTGTCGAACGATAACTCATCAGTTGAGGAGGTTGTTATATGCCCCAGCCCCAAGCCGGGATTGTGCCAGCTCCAAGCCCCAATGCCCTCTTTCTTGTGTTGCGCGTCCGCGACCTTGCCACCAATGGCAAAGCCGTGGCCAAAGTCGCCGCAAGTACCCCTACCCTCACCACGAAAATCGCTGCGCTCGATCCACGGGCAAAACTTGTTTGCACGGTGAGTTTTGGTTCTCGGTTCTGGGAGACGATTTCACCCCAGAAACGCCCGGCAAAACTTCGCCCGTTCACCGCGATTACAAATGGCAGTCTCAGAGCGCCGAGCACTGGCGGTGATCTCCTGTTCCATATCCTTTCCAAGCGCCATGATCTCAACTTTGAACTCGCTATGCGTATGCGCGAGCAACTTGGCGACATGGTCGAAGTGATGGACGAAGTCCACGGTTTTCAATATCTCGACTCGCGAGATCTTACTGGCTTCATTGATGGCACCGAGAATCCGGCAGGCAACAAAGACCGCACTGAGGTTGCCCTGATTGGCAAAGAAGACGCCGCTTTCGCTGGAGGCAGTTATGTCTTCACTCAGCGCTATGTACATAACTTGAAGAAGTGGGCAACGACCCCACTCCAAGAGCAAGAAGGCGCGGTCGGACGTAAGAAAAAGGATAGCAAAGAATTGTCAGAGAAACGTAAACCTGCGACCGCCCACATCAGCCGTGTCGTCATGGAAGAGCGTGGCGAAGAACTCGAAATCGTTCGTCACAGCTTCCCGTACGGCACCGTATCAGAATCTGGCCTCTTTTTTATCGCCTACACGAGAAACCTCGACATCCCAGAAAAGATGTTGCAGCGTATGCTTGGCACTGCTGGTGATGGGTTACATGATCATTTGATGGATTTCACCCAAGCCGTGACTGGCGCAACATTTTTTGCCCCGTCAGTAGAAGTGCTGAAGTCGCTCGGCAAATGATCATCTTTGAGCTTCGCCAACGACCCTACCTTCAATGACGCGGTGTCTGTCTTGTCAAGAAATGGGGAAAGGGCTTTCTCGATCAAATTGTCCTCCTTTGTGGTAGGTTGAGCGGAAGACACCACGGCTTGAGCCGTGTTCGACACAACACCTGTCGCCTGCGGCTCCCAGCCTACGAATTCGTAATCGGGCGTGTTGCCAACGCGGCTGCGAAATTTCAGCGATACGTGTTTCTCGGTATCGACTGCAAGGTACCTGCCATCGCGCCCCACCATCCCGACGACAGCACGCGGCTACCATCGCTGGCAAAAAATAACCAGTCGCGCCTCCCACACCAGTGGTACACAAGCAGTTCGTTTACCCGCGAATCCTTCGCTTTGTTTACGTGGCTAAATTCCCAGTCGCGCCGCATGATCGTTTCATCGGGCGCCCCAAGCGGTCGAATACTGAATTTAGACGACATTAAGATGGAAGTGCACGTGAAAAAACCACCCTTATCGCCTTTAGAGATATGAATTCGAATCAGGAACAGAGCAAATCTCGCCGCTCTTAGCAGCTCCCTCACCTGCTAAAAACAGGTATTGTTTCCCGTAAGACTCGAATTCTTCACGCCACATTGACCTCCTGGGATGGGTACTCTATTCTTCCGCTCTGGGCATTTAAGGGTAAAGGACACCTGAGCTGAGTATCCCGTTTGTCACGACGCGACAGGGTTATTCCTAGCCTTTGCCAATATCACAAAGGAACTCTCATAGGAGGCTTGTAATGTCGTCTTTGACCCTTGGAGTACGTATCCTGGGCCGCAACTGTACGTTTTTGCGCAATTCACATGATGAGAAGGCTCCAACCCATTGGCATCCAAGTTGGAGTGGATCCCTTCGATATTTCCTTACTTTGGCGTTACTGCTGATTGCTTCCACAGCTTCAGCCAGCGAGAAAGACCTAATCTTACCCGATCTGTCCACTGCTGAGTTCTTCGGCATGAATGGCCATTCGTTCCTTATGCTTGGTTTGATTGTCTGCGTCGGCGGCCTGATTTTCGGACTGAAGATTTACAAAGAGTTAGAAAAGATGCCCGTGCATCGTTCGATGCATGAAATCTCAGAGCTGATCTACGAAACCTGCAAAACCTATCTCATTACCCAAGGAAAATTCATTCTTGTTCTTGAAGTGTTGATCGGCATCATTATGGTCATCTACTTCGGCTTCCTGGAACACAACCCGGCAAGCCAAGTGTTAATCATTCTCTTTTTCAGTCTCGTAGGGATCGCTGGAAGTTACGGTGTCGCCTGGTTTGGTATCCGTATCAATACCTTCGCCAATTCACGTACCGCCTTCGCCGCGCTTGCTGGCAAACCTTACCCTTGCTATTCCATTCCTCTCAAAGCCGGCATGAGCATCGGGATGCTGCTGATCAGCGTTGAGTTGTTGATCATGCTCTTCATCCTCCTGTTTATCCCTGGCGAATATGCCGGTTCGTGCTTTATCGGCTTTGCCATCGGCGAGTCGCTTGGTGCTTCGGCCTTGCGTATTGCCGGTGGGATCTTCACCAAAATCGCCGACATCGGTTCCGATCTGATGAAGATCGTCTTCAAGATTAAAGAGGACGATGCCCGTAACCCTGGTGTCATCGCCGACTGTACCGGAGATAACGCTGGCGATTCCGTCGGCCCCAGCGCCGATGGTTTTGAAACCTACGGCGTCACCGGGGTAGCGCTCATTTCGTTCATTCTCCTCGCTGTTGAAAGTGAATACCAAGTGCCGTTGTTGGTATGGATCTTCACCATGCGTATCGTCATGGTCATCGCGTCTGGGGCTTCATACATCCTCAATGAAATGGTGGCCAAAGGACGCTACGGCGATGCAGATCAAATGAACTTTGAAGCACCGCTAACACAACTTGTGTGGATCACGTCAATTGTCTCCGTCATTTTGACCTACGTCGTGTCGCTGGTCTTGATCGGTGATATGGGAGACGGCACCCTCTGGTGGAAACTTTCAACTATTATCACCTGCGGCACGCTGGCTGGGGCCATCATCCCGGAAGTGATTAAAATCTTTACCTCGACTGAATCTGGTCACGTGCGTGAAGTGGTGACCTCGTCCCGCGAGGGCGGAGCTTCACTCAATGTGCTAGCTGGCTTAACGGCGGGAAATTTTAGTGCGTACTGGATGGGGGTAGTGATCGTTAGCCTCATGGGGATCGCCTATCTGGTCAGCGGTATGGGACTCGGCGAACTGATGAAAAGTGAGTTCTCGATCAGCCCAGCGCCAGTCTTTGCCTTTGGCTTGGTTGCCTTCGGTTTTCTCGGTATGGGACCAGTGACCATCGCCGTCGATTCGTACGGACCAGTCACGGACAATGCCCAATCAGTGTATGAACTCTCACTGATCGAAAACATTCCGGATATTAAAGAAGAAGTGCGCCGTGACTTCGGCTTCTTCCCAGAATTCGAGAAAGCGAAACATTATCTCGAAGAAAACGACGGCGCAGGCAACACCTTCAAAGCAACGGCAAAACCAGTGCTGATTGGTACCGCCGTGGTCGGTGCCACCACGATGATCTTCTCCATCATCGTGCTGCTGACGGGCTTGAAAGCAGAGAACATGGCCTTCCTGTCGCTGTTACACGCGCCTTTCCTCCTCGGACTCATTAGCGGTGGAGGCGTGATTTTCTGGTTCGCCGGAGCTTCAACCCAAGCTGTCTCGACCGGAGCTTATCGCGCAGTCGAGTTTATTAAGAATAACATGAAGTTAGAAGGAGTTGAGAAAGCCTCGGTAGAAGACAGTAAAAAAGTCGTGGAGATTTGTACGCAATACGCGCAGGCTGGAATGATCAATATCTTCTTGACGATCTTCTTCAGTACCCTCGCCTTTGCCTGTCTGGAACCCTATTTCTTCATTGGCTACTTAGTGTCGATCGCGCTCTTTGGTCTCTTCCAAGCCATCTTCATGGCCAATGCCGGTGGCGCCTGGGATAACGCCAAGAAGATCGTCGAGGTCGAGCTGAAGGAAAAAGGCTCAGACCTCCATGCGGCCACTGTCATCGGTGACACCGTCGGCGACCCGTTCAAAGACACGTCGTCAGTGTCGATGAACCCGGTGATCAAGTTCACCACGCTCTTTGGCTTGCTCGCGGTTGAACTGGCAATCACGATGAGTGCCGGGACCGCGCATACGTTAGCCGGGTTGTTCTTTGCTATCTCACTCGTGTTCGTGTGGCGGTCGTTCTACGGCATGCGCATCGCGAGTTAATGACGAAATTGTCACAAGATGCGAGGGGCAGTATCTGCGCTCCCGCATCCTGCGTAAAGAGCGAAACTGAAAGGGGCGAATGGGAGAGCCGGCGATCACCCCCGCCACTCTTAATCGCCCATTCGCCCATTCGCCCATTCGCCCGCTCTCCCATTCGTTCTCTGTGTCCCCAGCTCTCCGCTTCCCCCCCCGCCTTCACCTCTTGTCCCCTTTTGTTAATTTCGCTAGATTCTGCCGGAAGTTCCTACCACCTTAAAGGAGGAAACTGGTGGCAAATACAAATTCTTCTGCGCCCGGAAAACGGGTAACGTACAAAACTCACTCAGGATTGAACCTTGTTGGCGACATGTATGGCGACTCTTCTCATCCGCCAATCCTGTTCTTACATGGCGGCGGACAGACACGGTTTGCGTGGGGCGGAACAGCTCGCACCCTGGCAGACCAAGGTTGGCACACGGTCACGTTAGATCTGCGTGGACACGGAGAGTCCGATTGGGCTCCTGACGGTAACTACGTGATTGACGAATATGTGGGCGATATCCGTTCCATATTGCCGCATTTCAAGCAAAAGCCGGTGTTCGTTGGTGCCTCCCTTGGCGGCATCACCTCACTTATCACTATTGGTGAATCAGCAGAACCGGTGGCCTCTGGTGTCGTGTTGGTTGATATTACGCCACGCACCGAGCCTGAAGGCGTTGACCGTATCCGCGCCTTTATGGGCGGTGCACCGAACGGATTCGCGAGTCTCGAAGAGGCCGCTGATGCAGTTGCGGCCTACATTCCGCATCGACCGCGTCCCAAAGATCTGAACGGTCTCGCCAAAAATCTCCGCTTAGGCGCCGATGGCCGTTATCGCTGGCACTGGGACCCGCAGATGATGAACCCGGCCCGGTTCCGTCGCGACCCGGAACGGTTACTCGCAGCCTCACGTGCACTCAAAGTGCCAACACTGCTTGTGCGTGGAAAGTTGAGTGATGTCATTAGTGATGAAACCGTCAAAGAGTTTCTCGACTGTGTTCCGCACGCCAAGTATGCCGATGTCGGAGGCGCTGGTCACATGGTCGCTGGTGACCAGAATGACGTCTTTAGTAAGGCAGTGATTGACTTCTTGATGGACGTAAAACCGAGCTAAGAGAAGTAGTCAGGAGAACAAGACTGTAAGCTACAGACCATAGGCTGTAGGGGTCAAAAATAGAGTACTGGGTAATCCTACATTTTCCCCTACAGCTGTCGCCGTTCTTCCTTTCTATAGCCTGCCTTCCTTCTACGTTTTTCACTGCGTCCTCAAGCCCACAGCGCCATTCTCCGCTTTTCCCCTTTCCACCCTACAGCCTGAAGCCTATCTCCTGTAGCCTTGTTCCAGACTGTCCCTCCATGTAGAGTCCTGCCCAGTCCGTCACAGCAAAAAAAGGGAGGGAACATGGCGTTGCCAGTTCGCTATCACATGATTGGGTTGCTCTTTATTGGCTCAGTCATCAATTATGTTGATCGCGTCAATATCTCTGTCGCTGCCCCGGTCATGATGAAAGACCTCGGCTGGAGCAAAGATCAGTTTGGCTGGGTGTTCTCAGCGTTTCTCATTGGCTACGCACTACTGCAGATTCCCGGCGGAGTGATTGCCGATCGTTGGAGCGGGCGCAAAGTTCTAGCGCTCGCCTTTTGTGGATTCTCTTTGTTTACGCTCCTGACGCCATGGGGAGCAAACGCATTCTTCTTGCTCTTGTCCGTGCGGTTTCTGGTCGGTGTCTTTGAGTCGATGAGTTTTCCCGCAACGGCCTCGATCAATTCGCGCTGGATTCCACGACCGGAATTCGGGCGCGCGCATACCTTCAGTATTTCAGGTATCAATGCTGGGCAGATGATCGCCTATCCGCTGACAACCTGGATCATCTTGCACTATGACTGGCAGACAGTTTTTTATGTGAATGCACTGTTCGGCCTCGTCTGGGCGGCCGTATGGCTGTGGTATGCGCACGATAGCCCAGCCGCACATCCACGTGTCACCCAAGAGGAACGTGAATACATTGAATCGCAAATTCCGCCACGGCCTAAAAACGCACTGCCACTCCGGTTGGTCTTTACCAATTTACCGGTACTCACGGCAGCATTCGGATATATGTGTTACGCCTATGTGGGTTGGATGTTTCTCTTTTGGATACCAACCTATCTCGTCGAAGCACGTGGCTATGCACTCGGTGTGATGGGCATGCTCGGTATTCCGCTGCAAGGGAGTGCTTTTATCGGTCTCGTCGGCGGTGGCATGTTAGGAGACTGGCTTCTCCGTCGCGGCTGGAGTCCGCAGTTCGTGCGAGCGCGTATGGGCGGAATCGGCCTAGCCCTGGCAATTCCGTTTCTTATCGCTGCGGCCCTTGTTCCTTCTTCTACCGTGTGTATCGCTTGTCTAATTCTCTTCTACGGACTCTTTCACTCGGCCCTCGCATGTTACTCGACTGTCGCCATCGAATTCAACCAACATCTTGCTGGTGCCATCTTTGGTCTGATCAATACACTTGGAACCTTTGCTGGTTTTCTCGGACCCATCACTGCGGGTTATATGCTCACTGGCAGCGACGGAAACTGGCTTATTCCGTTTTTTGTTGCCGCAGCCGTCGCAGCCGCTAGCTCGCTGGTCCTCCTTACCCTTCCCGTTCGACCGATTCAAGTCGAAGGCGTTTCACCGGCTGTTGTCCCAGTCGGAGGAATAGTGCATTGACCAGGCTTTTGTAGTACAGAGGCACTGACCGCGATTTTCCATCCAGTACAAACGTCGGAACCGCAATGGAGCAGCGGCTTTTGTACTGACCCCAAAGCCTCAGCCGCAACTCGGCGCGCGTTCCTGGAGCGCAATTGCGAAACCGGCCGTATGATCCTCGCCGCTCACTTCGCGACGCCAACGGTCGGAACTATCGTACCGAACGGAAATGCATTCCGGCTGAAAGTCTAACCGCTCCCTTCTCTACATTGTTCTGTGTCACAGAGGTGAGGATGGAACATGAACCATCCTCACCTCCCCCTCGGCAGTCATTAAGAATTTCTCCCGCTCACCGATAACCCAGCTAAGGCGATTCCCTGGCTTCTAGGAAAGTCGGAGAGAGGCGTATGAACCGCAAACTCAGTCTTCTTATTCTTTCTGGATTTCTCTGCGCTGCGGCTGCGTATTTGGTTTTGATCACTCCGAACAATCCCTTCACCAATCTCTTTCGCAGTAAGATCGCCGAAGCCTCTGACGACCCACAAATTGTTATCGGTCCCTATCCGGTCGAGAAGGATTTCTCCATCCTCAAACAGCAACAAGTCACAACCATCGTCAGTTTGCTAAGGCGGTGGCAGGAAACAACTTACCGCAATAGTGATTGACCGGAGTGGAGAGCCTCTGCACAAGAGCAGGGATGAGAGACGAGACCATTGTGTGCTGGCTTCGGTCTAAGTATCGAAGTCTGGTCGAAGAGCTGGATGAACGCGGGCGAC
>VGTJ01000045.1 GCA_016874775.1 Deltaproteobacteria bacterium | reverse complement strand
GGGCGGCGCGGGCACAGCGCAATCACTTAGCATGTTGTTATCATGCGTGGGTATCCTTGAAAGTGAAAGCTCAAGAACTGGGCCAGACCCTGTATGCCGTGCGGGAGAGTTTGTTTAGTCATTACCTTCGCGCTGAACTACAAAACCCTCATGTCACGGCTTGTTAAGGTCCAAAGCGTAAGTCCTGATAGGGGGATTTGAGATGAAAAAAGTTATTGCTGTCAAAGCGAACGAAGACTTCACCCTTGATTTGCAGTTTAATGATGGCAGCCTCAAAAGATTTGATGCAAAGCCCTACCTCGACTATGGTGTGTTTTCGGAACTCAAAGACATTCGCTATTTCCAACAAGTACGGATTGCCTTCGGTACGGTCCAATGGCCGCATGAGCAAGACATCGGACCGGAAACTTTATACCTCGAAAGTGTCCCCCTCAAAGAAATTAGTATTGATGAGTCTCTACAACAAAACGCCTAATCCCTCTCAGCCAGTCATGAAGCAAGCTTCACCCTCCAGAATGAAATAGGGGAGAGCTAGCGAATTCAGGCACTTAGCGCGCTATTTCAGAGCAGTCCGCCTACGCGAGCGCGTACCACCACGAATGAAAAAGCGGTATCCTCACCGGAGCGCACGCGATTGGCACCGAGGTCGATGTTGCCCTAGTGCTGTGAGCTTGCAGAGCAGTCGTACCCGGATCCCCTCAGGCACTGCCCACTGTCGCTCCCGTCCTGCGGGAAGCACGCACATGAGATTCTGCGTCATCGGGGATCCCCGCCCGCGTGTGCCATCTATGAGGAGGTGTCGGATGCACGTTCTGTACACGCACTGTGCGGGGTTGGATGTCCACAAGAAGACGGTGGTGGCCTGTCGGCTCACGCTCGATCCGCAGGGGGGCGTCTGCCAGGAGACACGCAGCTTCAGTACGATGACCTGTGACTTGCTGGCCCTGTCCGATTGGTTGCTGGCCGCGGGATGTACGCATGTCGCGATGGAAAGCACGGGGGAGTATTGGAAGCCCGTGTTCAACATTCTGGAAGCCCACTTTGAGGTGTTGCTGGTCAATGCGCAGCACATCAAGGCCGTGCCCGGGCGCAAGACCGACGTGAAGGATGCGCAGTGGATTGCGGAGTTGTTGCAACATGGGCTGTTACGCGCCAGTTTCATTCCACCCCCCGTCCAGCGCGAGTTGCGGGAGCTGACACGGCATCGGAGTAATTTCGTGCGAGAGCGCGCGAGTCTCGTCAATCGCGTGCACAAGGTGTTAGAGAGTGCCAATATCAAGCTGGCGGCGGTCGCGACAGACGTGATGGGCGTGTCGGGACGGGCAATCTTGCAGGCCCTGATTACGCAGGGGAGTTCGCCCGCAGCGATGGCGGAGTTAGCGAAAGGCCGCTTGCGCAACAAGCGCGAGCAGTTGACCCAGGCGCTGGAAGGGCGCGTGCAGGCCCATCATCGTTTTATCCTTAGCGAGCTGTTGGTGCAGATTGACAGTTTGGAGGAGACGATTGTCCGATTTACCGCGCAGATTGAGGAATACGAGAAACCCTTCGCCGAAGGGATTGCGCTGCTAGACACGATTCCAGGGGTCGGCCGTGAGGTCGCCGAAGTGCTGGTGACCGAGATGGGTACCGACATGAGCCGCTTTCCCACCGCTCGCCATCTGGCGGCCTGGGCTGGTGTTGCGCCGGGCAATCGCGAGAGTGGCGGCAAACGGTTTTCCAGCCCGACCCGTAACGGTAATCACGCCTTACGTCAGAGCTTGATTCAAGCTGCCCACGCGGCCGCGCACACCAAGGAGACCTACTTGGCGGCGCAATACCGGCGGCTCGCCGCTCGGCGCGGCAAGAAGCGGGCGATTGTCGCGGGGGCCCATTCGATCTTGGTGATTGCGTATTGCCTGCTGAGTCGGCACGAGCCGTATCGCGAGTTGGGCGGTGATTACTTTGACCGGCTACGGCCGGAAGCCACGGCCAAACGGCTAGTGCGGCGGTTAGAACACTTGGGTTATCAGATTACGGTACAGCCCCCGCAGGAGGCACTCGCGAGCGGCGAACTGATCGTCCGCGAGGTTATTTTCACATGAGGCTCTGAAAGCCGAAAAGGAAAAATGGGGGCTAACAATGGACATACGCAGGGACGATTTGCGAGGATCGGAGGTCGCGGAGCTACTGAACGAGCATCTGCGTGACATGCACCGCGTCTCTCCTCCAGAAAGCATCCATGCCTTAGACCTTGAAGGCTTACGCCAGCCTGCAATCACCTTTTGGACCATTTGGGACGAAGGGATCTTAGCAGGGTGCGGTGCACTCAAAGAACTCGACCCGCAGCATGCGGAAATTAAATCGATGCGCACGGCTTTTTCTCATCGGCGCGAGGGCGTTGCGAAACAGATGCTACAGCACCTCCTTGAGGAGGCAAAGCGACGTGGCTACGCACGAGTGAGTCTCGAAACCGGGTCAATGGAGTTTTTTATCCCCGCGCGCACTTTATACGCAAATTTTGGCTTTGAGTATTGTCCACCCTTCGCGGACTATATTGACGACCCCAATAGTGTCTTTATGACCAAAGCACTTTGAGGCATTGACGGGAGTCCGTGCTACCTTTGACGTGAAGTGCCAAGGACAGCATGAGGACACAGAACGAAGATCAACGTGGGAAGAACAAAACAAGAAGCAACAAGAAGTGAGGAAAAAGTCTCACCGCAAAACTGCTCCTAACCAATCGCGCCACCGCTGACGCGCCACAGTCGTCACAAACGCCTTCAAAAGGCTAGCAACCGAAAACATCAACACCGAGACCCTTACGGCTGTTTCTCCTCCTCTTTCGTACTACCCTGTTGACCATTCACTGCGGCAAGAAATGGCTCGACTAACTCAGGTGGCAGGCCAGCCTCGTTTCTGCCCACTATTACGTATGATCCCCCAGGTTCGTTAAAGAACACTCCGCTCATCTGTTTGCGCCCGCCGATAAAGCGAACGGTCTCCATGCGAAAGTACTTTCCACGCTGGCCTTGCATGTCAAACTGATCCCCGACACTGACAATCGACCAGCCGTGCTGTGCCGCTACTTCGTCGAGAACTCTTAGTGCTTGTTCGGGCGGTACTTTGAGATGGACCTTCTCGCCTCCAGCGAGGCTTTTCTCAGTCAATCCGACTGCATCAGTTGTCATTCGTATGGGGTTACAGGCAGTGAATACCGATAGACAGAGGATAATAACCGCACACCACGTAAGGAATCGATAGGTCATTACAATGTTCCACTTTCTACATCATCGACAAATTGCAACAGCTCGCAAAAATATGCCTCTTGATCGTCAGGCTTCGCTCAACGACTGCTGCGTTGACAAATTGCCATACATGAGCAGGGGATCAAGGTCCCCATCCTCTCATGCTGGTCTCGCAGACAAAGGCACCTGCAGCATAGCGTGCGCTGCGCACACGCTACACGAAAAGCCGACAACCATACCTGTGTACCAACCTCACTGTTGTCTGCGTTAGTAGGCTGACATCCCACCATCAGCAGGAATCGTCGCACCAGTGATCATGCGCGATTCATCAGAGGCAAGGAACAGCGCCACGTTGGCAATATCTTCCGGCTGGCCAGTTCCGAACGGATACTGTTTCCAGTCGATCTGAATCGCTTGTGTCTGCGGAATGGTCGCCGGCTGTTCACGATTTTCACCAAATCGCTGGCGTACCCGTTCAGTCAACACCACACCGGGACAGATAGCATTCACACGAATCCCATCACGTGCATATGTCCCTGCTAACGATTGGGTCAACGCAATCACCCCACCTTTGGCAGCGGTGTACACATGAATGGGAAAGGCCCCGCGCAACGCGACGACCGATGACATGTTGATAATCGAACCCCCACCAGCCTTGACGACTTCAGGGATGCCATACCGGCAACAGAGAAACGTGCCGAGTAAATCGAGTGACATCGTGTGATTCCACACGCTCATGGCGACATCGGTCACCCGTTTGTCTTCAACGATCGAACCACCAGCACAGTTGTGGATGATATTGAGTTTGCCATATTTCTTCACTGTCTGTGCAATCGCGTTTTTGACACTCTCCTCTTTGGTCACGTCGGTTTCGATGAAGGTCGCATCTCCTCCCGCGGCCCGCACCGATTGTTCGCTCGCCCGCCCAAGTTCTGGTTTGAGTTCAGCAATCACGACTTTCGCGCCTTCGCGAGTAAAGATATGCGCCGCAGCACTAGCGATCCCGGATCCCGCTCCTGTCAGGAATGCCACTTTTCCGTCGAGTCGTCCCATAATCGATCCCTCCTTTTTTCTGTGTTAATCACTCCGACCAAATCACGCGATTTTCTTCGACCAGCAGCCCCATCACTCCATCCGGAGCAATAAACTTCTGACCATCTGGTCGCGCTTCTTCGAGATACACCTGCGACGAAAACGCTCTCTCAAGCGCGGCAGCATCTGAAAACCAGACCTGCGCCACGCCGTCGAAGCGCGGCTCTTGCTGCTCGTAAGAAGACATCAAATTGTGACATTGTAAGTAACGTCGCAGACCAGGCAACTTGCACGCAATCGGACCATGAACATCTTGCCAATAGCGAAAGAACTCCTGCGGGCTCATACCTGGTTTCCGCTTGACGAATGAGAGCCGTTTCACCAGCCGTTCATTTTTTCCTATCGGTGCACCCGCCAGTATCAGGTGGTCTTCCGTGCGAAGTCGCAAAGCCGCCTTGATGTCGACAAAATTCGGTTCATCGAGGTACGCACCTTCTAGATACTCTTTACTTTGGAAGACGGTGGTCGCGGCTTTTTCGTCGTCGACCCAAATCTCGGCAGCACCATCATAGGGTGGTTCTTCACCCGGCGCGGCAAGGACATGACTCTGTACGTAGCGGCGAATACCGGGAATACGTTGCGCCAGTGGCGCATGAATCTCACGCCAGTGGCGTTGGCAGCCCTGACGACTCAAGCCTGGCTTGTGTCGCATCAGGAACATGAGATGGACCATGAGAAATCCCTCCTTTTGGTTGGTTGGACAATAAACGCGTGGGGGCGTATTGCCATACGCCCCCACGTTTATTTGCCTGCACTGTCTCTTACTGCCTGCCGTCCCAACTCACGAGGATACCGCTTGCACCACGGCCTCATATGACTCGGGAGTCACTTCTCCGCGTTCGACAGCATCCAGTTCTTCGCGGACAACACGCAAGACCCGCGCAATGTATTGGCTTCTCCACTGTTCACGCTCCTCTGTTACCGACTCGCTCGCTCGATACGTCTCGACCTCTTGGCGAGCGAAGAGCCCTTTCGTTTCCACAAGTCGCTCAACGGTATCGAGCCGTTCACGCAACACAGAGACTTCGCCAGCAAGCGCCATCACAATCGCCATGAGCTTGTCGACTTGCGGGTCAGCGAAGAACGTCGGCTTCTTCCCTTTGGCTTTTGTTGCCATACCGACGCTCCTCCGTTATTTCACTGCTCCAAAGACAAACCATTCACCACCGCCGCCGAAATCGCCACCTTGGAACAACCCAGTCCGTGAACGCGCCATTCTGAAGGCGCTCGGAATCAAGGTCTGAATGATTTTCTCTTTTGCGAATCCACCATTAGCTGCTAACTCCACCAGGTCCATATCGTGCAACGTTCCCCAGAATGGTTCGTTGTTGTTGTACGTATCCCAATCGAGGATGAAAGCGTCGTACGGCTCCATGCCGTGATACTGCGGCACTTCCACATGCAGCATCATCCCCCCTGGCTTCAATAGACGATGGCATTCACGGACGATGTTACGAATCGCGGCACTGGAGGTTTCATGCAACAAAATGTGAGAAACAATTAAATCGAACGAGGCGTCAGCGAAATTGGTGTGCTCGGCATTCTGCTGTGAGAAATGGAGGCGTTTGCCAAGCGCTTCCGCACGGGCGTGGGCATAGCGCAGCATGGGTGCACCAATTTCAACCGCGTACACGTCAGCCTCTGGATATGTATCAACATAGGGCACTGTGCTGTGCCCGACTGAGCAGCCCATATCGAGAATTTTGTGCGGATGGAAATTCGCATATTGGTGTTTCACATAGGCGGCCAGTGACGCACCGAGGTCATCATTCATCGGCCCCATACGGCCCATAGCATACACGTGTACCGCACGGTCGTAGATCGCTCCCGCAGCGACATCATCGGTCGTCGTCTCTGTATGATACGCACCGGGCTGGCAATGAATATCCACCGCAGTGTGATAGGAGGGGATCACAAGTTGTGGATCAAGCGTCAATGAGCCGAGGGTTTTTCCATTTCCCTTGGCTCGATGAATAAGGTCAGGAAGCTGGCGTTCAACACTTGCAGCCACAGAGTCCCACATCATCTCTTGACTCGTGCGGAGCAACGCACTCCAGGTTTGGTAGTACGGTTCGTCCTTCATAACTCGACGGACATCGTGACGATCTTGTGGCGCGCGTTTGTGCTCACGTTCAAAGCGCGGTTTCGCTCGCTTTTCGTACACCGCTTTGTTGCCAGGAGATACGTTGGTTGCAAGGTGGACTTTGAGACTTTGCACGAAGTTCTGTCGTGCTCGCTCATCGTGGCTCGCCTGGGGCAGCATGTCGTGTTGGGTTTGTTCGTAAATCACAGGAACTCCTTTCGTGTGGTTGCGGATCTCCGCGTACGGTTTTGGCTTCTACACCCGCTCGCGCGTCCGTAGTCCATATTTTTTGATCAAATTATGCAGATGCTGTCTAGTAATACCGAGTTGTTCGGCGGTCCGCTTCGCATTTCCCTGGTATTTTGCCAACATCTCCTCAATATAGGCCTTTTCGAACGCATTGCGGGCATCTTCCAATAGCAGCTCTTCGGACGGAAACGGCACCCGCAGTGATTTCTGATTCACAAGACGGTCGGAAAGGGCTTCTACGGGAATCGGCTGCCCCTGTGGCGTCAGGGCCACCGCGCGATCAACCTCATTTTCCAGTTCGCGGATATTGCCGGGCCATGAGTAAAGCGACAGCATCTCCAGCGCCTTTTTCGTAATGCCGTCTACTTTCTTCTCCTGTTGGATGGAACATTTCCGTACGAAGTGAGACACGAGCAAAGGAACATCTTCGCGACGCTCGCGGAGCGGAGGGACCTCAATCGGAAAGACATTGATACGATAATAGAGATCCTCGCGAAAACGGCGCTGTTGGACCTCATCTGTCAGAGATTTATTCGTCGCTGAGATCAGACGGACATCGACCCGGCGTTCGTGCGTTTCACCAAGCCGACGAATCTTCCCATCTTGCAGCACCCGCAAGAGTTTCACTTGAATATGCAGCGGCGTCTCACCAATTTCATCGAGAAAGATCGTCCCACCATCAGCAACTTCAAAGAGGCCGGGTTTATCTACGCCTGCACCAGAAAAGGAACCTTTCTTGTGGCCAAACAATTCGCTTTCCACTAACTCCTCGGGGATAGCACCACAATTGACCGGGACGAAGCGTTGATCTTTGCGTGGCCCGTTGTAATGTAGCGCTCTCGCCACCAGCTCCTTGCCGGTTCCCGTCTCCCCTTCGACCAGCACCGGAAATGACGGACCGATCGCACTTTCCATTTTGGCAAACAAGTGCGTGGCTGCAGGTCCACTGCCAACGATTTCCGGGAAGCGATCTTGCCGTACCCGTTCTCGCGCCAGCGTGGCCACTTCTTGTTTCAGTTTCGCTTCTGACTGTTTGACTTGCAGGTACAGCCGTGCGTTCTCTATCGCAATCGCGACTGGCCCAATCAGGGCATCCAAGAAATTCAAGTCATCGACATCGAACACACCGGTCAGCTTGTTTCGCAAGCTAATGACACCAATGACGCCATAGCGCGTGCGCAACGGAGCATAGAGCAGGTCGCGGGTCCGCACCCCTATCCGTCGATCAACATCCGGATAAAACCGTTCATCCTTTCCCACATCCGGTACCAAGGTTGATTTGCCATGCTGCACGACCCACCCGGCAATGCCGCGATCAGCAGGAAACGAGACTTCTTTCAGTTGCTCTCCAACTTCGGGATCAATATCACTAATGACGGGAAAGAAGAGTTGTTGGCGCGTTTCATCAAGAAGTAACAACGAGCAATTCTCCGCTCGTAGGGCCTCTTTCGTTTTTTCCATCACCAAGGGGAGCAGTTCGTCCAACTCGATTTGCTCCGAGAACATACGCGTAAGGTCAAACAGCAGGGAGAGTCTTTCGGTACTGGACACTCCACTATTCATGAGCGTCTTTCCTTTCTTGGTTGGTGCCCTTTAACATAGTCGCAAAGTACACACTCCTCAATGTCGAGCAAAACCCTGACGGTCACTCACAAACAGCCAATCTCAGAGCGTGTACAATCCTCTTTTGTCCTTCTCCCTTCTTTGCAGACTTGTCAATCGCTATGACTCGCAATATGGTGAAAAAAGGACGTGGTTTTTCTTTTCGTGCTACAAGAGACGGAAGAATCACCGATAGAGAAAAGTGAACTCAGGTGGGGGATGGACAGCGTAAATCAGCGATACCAACAAGCCTGGCTTTTTTTGCTGGGGCTCATCTTCGGCACGGCGATCTTTTTTTCCTATTCGTGCTATCCGCAACAGCAACGCCCGTTACCGGGAGCCCTCCCCAAAGCAGGGGGAGAACCGACCAGCCTCGAAGCCACCTACCGTACGCTGCTGCAAGGCGAAACGGCAGAGAAACGCCGCGAGTTGTTCCGCATGGGATATCACCTCTTGCAGGAGAAAGACCGACCTGGGGCCCGACTGTTTCTTTCACGCGCGTTAGAAGTCTACCCTCCCCTTGCCGACTATAGCTTATATTTTCTCGGCGTATTGAACCGTGAAGATGGACGGAACGACGAGGCGCGCGCGGCCTTTTTGCGTCTGCTAGAGCAATATGCACAAAGTATCTGGGTCAGTCACGCAACCCTGGAACTTGCCTCAATCGCAGTGGCGGCAAAAGATTGGGACAGTGCCCTTCGTTATGCGCAGGCGGCTCGCGACGGACACAACGTCCGGCCATCCATTAAGAACACCGCTGCCTTAGTTCTCGCTCAAGCGTACGAAGGGCGGGGAGAGAGTGCGACCGCCTATGCTCGCTATCAAGAAGTCCGCCGTACAACGCCTAGTTCACCAGTCGGAAAAATTGCGAAAGAACAGGTCGAGCGGTTACGCGCGCTCGACGCCGAACAATTCGCATTGCGCAGTGAACAAGATTATCTGACAGAAATGCAGCTCTGTGCCAAAGAGCGCGATAGCAAAGGGGTGGAAACGCTCGCTGCACAGTTCAGCGATAATTTTCCGGCCAGTTCACAACAAGTAGAAGTGCTTTCCTTATTGGCAACAACCTACAAAAGTCAGCGACAGAATGCCGACGCCATTCGCGTCTGGCGAGATCTCGCAGACCGCTTCCCTACTACCAGCACTGGCTCGACCGCGCTCTTTCGTGCAGCAACGCTATTATGGAACAACAACCAAGATGACGAAGCGCTTGCCCTGTTCCAACGAATAACGCAAGCCGGTCCTCGCCACGCGCAAGCCGATGATGCCTGGTACGCCATCGGTCGCATTTATCAGGAACGGAAAGACGAGGAGAATGCAATGGCCGCGTTTGATCGCCTGGCCACCCTTTTTCCAGGCACCCAATTGGCTCGCGAAGGGCGCTGGCGACAGGCATGGTTGGCGTATCGGCGCAAAGATTTTGCTGTTGCCGAAACACGTTTCTCCTCGTTAGCACGCTCCGCGGCCAATACAACAGAAGGGGAAAGTGCGCTGTATTGGCAGGCTCGTGCTATTGAACAACAGGGACGTTCCGATCAGGCCACCGAGACCTACCGTCAACTCCTGCGCCGGTACCCAGACAGCTATTACACGGTGTGGGTGGAAAAGCGTTTGGGCGAGACTCCATCGTCGCTGCCAAACGTAGACGATGACATGGATATGTCGCCCCCGCCTATGGCTTCGACGACTGAGAGCCACTACATCAAGAGCCTTGAGTTACGGCAGCTCGGCTTACCGGGATTAGCGCAAAAAGAACTAGACCTCGTCCGAGCCGACTTACCCCAGAACACGACCACCGCGTCTTTTCTCCTGCGCGAATATCCCCAGGTCGAGGGACATCACCGCGCGTTACGCTTTGCCCAAGGGCTCGGCAGTTCACGATGGCGGTACGTGTATCCGCAAGCATACTGGAGCACCGTCAGTGAACATGCTCGGACAAAGCGGCTCGACCCGTACCTGATCCTCTCCATTATGCGCCAGGAAAGTGTCTTCGACCCAGATGCGGTATCGCCAGCCCAAGCGCACGGCTTGATGCAACTTCTCCCATCCACGGCCTCACGCGTAAGCGGCATCACACCGGAAAGCTCCTTGCCGCTGTCTGACCCCGCTTTCAATATCCAGACAGGGGCGTCCTATTTGCGCCAACTCCTGGATCGTTACAACGAAAACGTTGTGCTGGCCGTTGCCGCATACAACGGAGGAGAAGAAGCCGTCGATCGCTGGCTGCGGCGCTATCCCGGCTTAGCGCCTGATGAATTTGCTGAACTGATCAGCTATCGGGAAACACGGAATTACGTCCGGCAAGTACTGAAAAATTATCGTACGTACCTCCGGCTCTACAGTTCCGGCGCCATTCCCGATATTGCCGGATAGCCTCAGCACAATCACTACGGTGCGGGAGACGGGAGTTCCTGGATCTTCCGTCCAAGCACGTGCTCTATGCTTACCTCTAAGTTCCCAACCGGCTGACGAGACGGTGCGGTGAGCACATAGACATGAATCGCCGCGGGGTATCGTTGGCCATTGCGAACGAGATCGTATTGACCGGAGAGGCGCCATGTTTCCGGGTAAGTTTTCGTCATTTCTCGTAACTGCATGTGATGGGCAGAAGTGGTCGCAGGGCTTAAGGAGGTATCAATAACGAGTACCTGCACCGGCAAACGGACAAGAAAATCCATGACTTCTGCCGGAGAGGCAAACCGCTTCTTATACCCGTGACCGAGCCAGTTATCTGCCGCCAGCATCTTACTCGCCCGCAAAACGTAATTGTCGAGTCTCATGACATCGCGTACTCATTTTTGTGCAAAAATCCAAGAAATTCGACGAATTCTTAGTGCGCGATGTTATGAGACCTGACACGTAATGATTCGGGCGTTTGTCACCGAGCGCAACCTCAGCAATAAGCATCCCTTCCCCACGCGGGTCTGACGACACGAGCATGACCGTCTGCTCCCGGTCCTTTGCTTGCACGATGGTTCTCACAACCTCCCCGTACCCGTGCCACTCTTTATCGGCAAACGAGAAACTTGCCCAGATCACTAAGAGTGATGCTACACCGACGATCCCGTTCCGCCACCGCAACGCAAGTCGAAAATGCGCTTCCGCGCGCTGGTAGAGGGCATACGCACCGTCAGCCGTAAACAGGACGACCGCCGGTAAGAGCGGCAACAGATAGCGCAGTTCTAATGCAGACGGCACCAGCACATGAAATGCCCAGGTCCCCACAAACAAACTCGCCAATCCGGCCCACAATGGAGCAACCGCCTCATTACGACACAGCGGAGCAACAACACGATTCCAGACGCCGACCAGCGCCAGGCCACCGACCCATACCCCAGTCATAGAGCTAAAGTGTCGACTGAAAAACGAGAATGCCGTAAAGAAGAATTCGCTATTTATCGACTGATGCCGCAGTCCGTTGCGCATCGCATCCCACATCACGATGTAGAACGGCGCATACACGACCAGCACGAAAGCAGCCGTAAACCACAGACTCGGGTTTTTCACGCAGGCAAAACGACGAGAGAGCACAATGCTGAGGCCAACCACCAAAACCAAGAGCAGACCACTGGCTTTTGTGAGAATAGCGAGGGATGCCAATACCGCAAATAACAGCGCATTACGATATCCATGTTCCCCTTCGAGGTAGCGCCCAAAGGCAAGGGTTGCGAGCCACACACAACCCGTGAGAGGCAGATCGGCCATGACGGCGGAGGTCGATTGCTGAGCAACCGGATGACAAACGAAAATAACAGTCGCCATCACGGCAAAAACTGATGGAACGAACCGACAGGCTACACGGAAAATCGACCATGCTAACACAGCCCCCAAGCCAGCCATGAATAGCAGTAAGGATGGTCGACTCGCTCCCAAGAACAGCATCCATAGTGCTTGCGCGATGTAAAAGAGCGGTGGCCAGTGGCCCAAGGCAATTTTAGGATAGTGAAGATAGTAGACTTCAGCGAAGCGTAGTGGCGATCTCCAGTCGGAGTTCGTCAGGTAGTCATACACCATCAGCCCAGTCACGACGTGGGCCGCCTCGTCAGGATGACTACCGAATTCACCATGATACGCGCCACTCACATATTGTATGAGGACCAACACCCCGAACAAGAGCACGATCATGAGAACATCAGCCATCGCCCATGAGCGGGTTCGACGCGTAAGCGCCTCTACCTTCTGAGGAGACGACTGAGATGTCATTCCTTCTCTCATGACTTGAGCATGACTGCATCGAATGCTACTGAACCAACCTTAATGGCGACAGGGACCGCGGTTTTGCTTTCTCATCACAGGACCCGCAGCAGGGCTGGAGGGAGGGGCAAGTGGAGCAAAAAGGTCGGTGGCGACGGTTCCCGATCGTCGCTTTCAGAACATTAGAGATCCGTTATCGTCGTCGCATACTTAAAATACTCATGAAAAAACTCGACAACAGCGTTTGCACTCCGAGCGCCGTTAGCGTTACTCCTGGCACCACCAAACGCAGGGTTGTCGCATAATCCAACGGCCCCAAAGACACGAGGTGCCACTGGTGTATCGCGGTCAGAAGAAGCCCTCCGCCCACAATGATGGCTCCGACAGCGAGTACCAACCCTTTTTCGAGAGTGGCTATGGCAAAAAATCGCTCGAGTCGCGGATCGGCTGGAAGAAGTCCCTCAGTAATGGCAAAGACTTTCGTAAACAGCGCAAAGAAAATCGCCTGGTAACCAACGAGAATCGCCAGGGTAGAGAACAACAACGTATGACCGTCAAAAACGATGCCTCGCCAGTTCAGTCCAGGAAGAGCGATCATATAGCCAACAATGCCAAGCAGGATCGATAATATCCCAGGGAGGAAGAATAACCAGCGTGGACTGTACATCAAGAAGAAGCGGAGTGTCCTCCAACCATCACGAAATGTCTTCAGGTGCGGAGGATGTGACTTGCGCCCATCGGGATGCAAGGCAATCGGCACTTCCGTAATCTTTTCACGATAAAGGGCGGATTTAATGATCATCTCCGTCGCAAATTCCATCCCCGTGCAGCGCTGGTCGAGGCGTTCATACAGCTCACGCGTAAATCCGCGCAGACCACAGTACACATCATGAATAGAAGCGTAGAACCACTTGCGTGCGATCAGAGAAAAGAGCGGACTCCCTACCCAACGATGCAGGAACGGCATCGCACCGTCTTTCACTACACCTCCACCAGAAGGCAGTCGACAGCCCTGCACTAAGTCATATCCTTCGCGGAGTTTGTAGAGAAACTTCGGAATCTCTGAGAAATCATAACTATCATCGGCATCGCCCATGATGATGTAGGTTCCCCGAGCCGCTGCGATTCCTCCCATCAACGCGTGCCCATACCCGCGTTCAGTGACCAAAATAACCCGTGCCCCCAGATTCTGAGCAATCACCTGCGACCCATCGGTACTGCCATTATCGGCCACGATAATTTCACCCGCGATACCGTGCTCACGTAAGGCGCGCTGCGCTTTGCTGATACAGACTGCCAAAGTATCCGATTCATTGAGACACGGCATGATCACCGACACCTCTATGGGTGCAGGTACATAGGCCATCGACGGTGGTCTATCGATACGCGGATCAAGCGATAGCGAAAGTCCCATCTTCCCTCCGTAGGTCAAGGTACGTACCTTTCTCAACTGGGAATGTGGATTGGAGTAGTGTAGCGGATTTCTCTTCGACTACAAAACCGACAATAAGCAACCAAGACGATACTCGCTCAGCGAGCGGCTTACACACTCCTCCGCTACTGTAAGAGCGTTGCTAGAATTTTGCGTGGCAAGCCGCCAAATGCCCCGTTGGACATCACCAACACAACATCGCCAGCATGGCACTGACGAGTCACAAACTGGCAAATTTCATCAACACTGTGGCCAGCATGGGCGTCTTTGTTGGCTGCCTGTAGATCACTCACCAACTCTGCAGGAGAAAATAAGTCCTCCGCAGCAAGCTGATCCTGAGGCTTCGTAAAGACCGGACCGAGCACCACACGATCAGCAAGCGCAAGCGCGTCCGTCAACGGTTTCTGAAAGACCCGACGACGACAGGTGTTGGAGCGCGGTTCAAATATCGCCCACAGACGCCGCTGCGGATATCGAGAGCGCACCGCTTCTATGGTTGCTGTCACCGCGGTGGGATGATGCGCAAAGTCATCAATAACCGTTACCCCCTGCCCTTCCCCGACAACCTCTTGGCGCCGCGCAACACCAAGAAACGTTGCGAGGCCGGGAGCGATTTCTGTAGCGGAGATGCCTAATTCCGTGCATAACGCAGTCACTCCCAGTGCGTTACGGATATTCATCTTTCCCATCATCGGAATAGCAAATCGACCGATCTCGCGCTGCCGATGCGTTACCGCAAAATGCACCTGCGTACCGTCATCGCGAATGTCTCGTACTTGCCAATGGGCGTCGCTGGCAAAGCCAAATGTCGAAAATGACTGCTGTGAACGTTGCGCCACGTCGAGGGCAGCGGGGAAGTCACCACACACTAACACCGGCGCTCCAGATGGAACAATGGCAAGGAGACGTTGAAACGCGTCCTTTACGTGATCAAGGTCGCGGTAGATATCCGCATGGTCAAATTCAACCGCATTCAACAACACCGCCTGCGGGCGATAATGTAAAAACTTCGGTCCTTTATCAAAAAACGCCGTGTCGTACTCATCTCCCTCGATGACAAAAAATTCGCCGTTCCCCAATCGATAGCCTTGAGAGAAATTTCGCGTGATTCCACCAACCAATAGGCTCGGCTGACGTCCGGCATTTTCCAGCACCCATCCAAGCAGTGAGGTTGAGGTTGTCTTGCCGTGCGTGCCAGCAACCACGAGTGGCCGCTTTCCCTCAAGGAACAAGTCGCCCAATGCTTGCGGAAAGGACTGATACGGAATGTGACTGTCAAGAAGAGCCGCTACTTCTGGGTTCGTCCGCGAGACCGCATTGCCGACAATCACCAAATCTGGTGCCGGGGAAAGATTCTCGCCCCGGTAGCCCTGCATCACTTCGATACCCGCATGCGCAAGGAAATCGCTCATTGGGGGATACACCCCTTGGTCAGAGCCAGTCACGCGGTAGCCCCGCTCTTTCAACATCGCCGCAAATGTCGCCATAGCAACACCGCCGACTGCGATGACGTGAATATGAGAGCCCGTCGGAAGGATTAGAGATTTGACATTTGAGATTTGGGGTTCAGCGTGCATTGTATTTTTGTACCTTTTGTTTTTCTTTTTCCCTGAAGCCGATAGCGTGCGGCCTGTCGCCTGTTCTTCTTCCCTATCGCCTTCACCCTGAAGCCGATAGTCTTTCTCTCTTCACTACTGGGTGCAGATTCCTAATGACTTTTCCCCCGTATCCCCCGCATGACCGCATTATGCAGGGCCGGACGAAACGCTTGAATTTTGTCATTATCACGGCGAGGGTGCACTCGATTACTGAGAATGATGACATGCACCTGCTGGTCAAGATCGATCCACAGAGACGTGCCAGTAAAGCCCAAATGTCCAACAGAATGTGAGGAAAAATACTCTCCAGCGCTCGAATTTTGCGCTGACGGAGAATCCCATCCAAGGCACCAAGTCGAGCCAGGGACAATCGCGGCTCGCGTCCAGAACTCCTGCACAAGCTGTTGCGGAAGAAAGGGATGCTTCCCGTGGTAGCAGGCGATTAACATAGTCACGAGCCGATCAACATCATCCACCGTACCAAAGAGTCCGGCATGCCCAGCCACTCCTCCCATGGCATAACAGTTGTCGTCGTGCACTTCCGCGCACAGGACGCGCTGGCGCCAGGGGCACCGTTCTGTCGGGGCATAGTGTTCTATCACAGGCTGTAACTTGCGTCGCCGCACAGTTTCGAGATTGATGAATGAGAGAGACGAGAGCCCAAGCGGTTGATAGATCTTCTCTTGGCAGTATTGATCCAACCCCACGCTGGTCAGTTCTTCAATCGTTGCCCCGAGCAACATAAAACCAAGATCGCTGTACACCGCGCGTTCCCCTGGCACAGCCTCCAATTTTTCTCGGTGGAGTTGGGTATAAACAAAGTCCCGCGCGCTTCGTGTCCCCAGGAAGCCAACTTTGCCGTCGCGCGTCTCTCGGGTAGCGATTTCACGATAATATGGCCGCCACGCCGGTAGGCCGGAGGAATGGGACAACAAGTGACGAAAGGTGATATGCGACTTCCCTTGCACTCCGAAATTTGGGAAAAATCGGGTCACGCGATCATCCAATCGCAGGATCTTTTCCTTCACCAATACCATCACGGCAACGGTGGTCGCTAACGGCTTCGTCAATGACGCTAGGTCAAAGCTTGTCTGTTCGCTCAGCTGCGATAACTGCGGGTCGACACTACGAAAACCAACGGCTCGACGGTAGACGATTTCTCCAGCGGACCTGACAAGTACCACGGCTCCGGGAAAAACCTCCCGCTCAACGGCTGCCACCAGTTCCTGATCAACAGGAGAGAAGTCCATGAGTTGTGCTCATTCAACTGCAGGTTCAAGAAACGAGAGCGTACAAAGATGCGTATCCAGGCGAACCTGGGTTCCTAAGGGCAACGTCAGGTTCTCCCCCTCATGCCCCGCTGGCAAACCAAAGCCGACAGGATACGCATAATCTGCAAAGACTTCATCAATCACAGACAACAGCAACGTCGGATCATCAGTTTCCCCACGACAACTCTTCATCTCCCCGAAGATCACCCCGACAAGATGTTCCAGTTTCCCAGCTTGCTTCAGTTGCGTTAGCATCCGATCAATCCGATACGGCTTTTCCCCAATATCCTCGATAAACAGTATCGCGTCGCGCGTATCCAAAGCAAATGGGGTCCCAAGGGTCGCGACTAACACCGAGAGACACCCACCGATGAGCATCCCGGTGCTGGTACCGGCACGCAGCGAGATCGGGAAATTCAACGAAGGTTCGCCGAAACCGGTTGTGAGGAGACCCAACAAATGCGCCTGCGAACGTGGGGTTAAACCATCAGCGAATTCGCCGGCAACGACCGGACCATGAAAGCAGACCATTCCGGCCTGTTGAACAAAA
Organism: Deltaproteobacteria bacterium; assembly: GCA_016874775.1. Classification (NCBI taxonomy): domain Bacteria; kingdom Pseudomonadati; phylum Myxococcota; class Myxococcia; species Deltaproteobacteria bacterium. The sequence continues at coordinate 15,854 of VGTJ01000045.1, read as the reverse complement.
ACATTCAAGAGCAACGTCACATCACTGAAACCGAGGAAGATCTTGGGAGGCCGTGGCAGAGCTGACAGGTCCAGTAAGGGAAGAAGCCGGCCAGAACCATAGCCCGCTCGTGAACAGAAAATCGCCCGGATATAGGGGTCATGGAACATCCCTGTCAGTTCGGCAGCTCGATCCTGGTCAGTCCCAGCAAGGTATCGATGTCGGTCGAGTACATGCTCGCCGAGGCGTACCCCAAAACCAAGCTGCTCAAGGGTATAGCTGCCGCGACGGAGCTTTTCTTCATTGACCGCAGCGGCAGGCGAGACAACGCCGATGACATCACCAGAATGCAAACGAGGCGGTTTACGCATCTGCCCCTCTCCTCTGCCCCTCTCCGAGGGAACAGGTTACAGAGGACAGGGGACAGATGGGGTCACAGGTGACAGCGCATAGGTGAGAGTGAAAAAAAGGCATGAACAATATCACGATAGTTTTTCTTCTTCCTGTTCCCTATAACCTGTCCCTGTTCCCTAAACAGCGCCAAATAACCGCTTCTTATCAGTAGCAACTTGCGCTTCATACTTACGCTCCACCAGCGCTGTTGGGACATAGAGCGGTTCAAGCCGCCTACGCAAATCCCAGACCTGTTCACAAGCTGTCACTAAATGAGCGAATTGCTCAGGGAACAGCCCTTGAAACCCATCAGACTTGGCAATCAGCGGGTTCGGATGCACTTCGACCAGAACCACCGAGGCTCCCGCCATAATTCCCGCGAGTGTCATCGGATGCACGAGATCGCGGATACCGGTTCCGTGTGAAGCATCAATCGCTACCGGTAAACAGGATAACTGGTAAAAGAACGCCGCAATGCTGCCGAGATCAAGGGTGTTACGGGTATATTTGTTGGGTGTCGCGATGCCACGTTCGCAAAGAATGACGTTCTCTTTTCCACCTGACATCACTCGCTCAACCCAAAGCAAGTAGGCTTCAGTATCAAGAGAATTGCCCCGTTTGTGAATCACCGGAAGTGCCGTATCACGCAAGCGGTTCAACAAGGCCTGATTCTTGGAGTTCGGTTCCCCAACTTGAATACAATCGACTCCCATATCCTCGTAGATAGAGACATCATTGGCATCGAGGACTTCCACCACCGTCGGCAAGCTGAACTCTCGGCCTGCTTTGACAATCAGTTTGAGGCCATTGCGCAATGCTTCTTCAGAGCTCGAACCGATTCCTTCCCAGCCGCTGTAGGGACTCGATCGATACTTCACCACTCCACCACGCAACGCTTTTGCTCCCGCTTCTTTCACCAAGCGCGCCGCTTCCATGATCTGCGGCTCACTTTCCACCGAGCACGGGCCCGCAATCACGGTGAGTTCGTCACCACCAACTTCTACATTACCAATACGGACCGTACGGTGAATGAGGTTGCCAGGCTCACCTTTTTGCGCCACGCGTTTGTATGACCGTGAGATGGGAATCAAAGCATCAACGCCTCCCATCTCCTGCACCTCGCCGATGGGTAGGCGTGTAATATCACCGTAGACACCAATCAAGGTGATTTCTTCGCCGACCATTTTTCCGGTCTTATACCCCCATTCATGCAATCTACTTTCTACTGCGGCGACTTCGTCTGGCGTCGCCCGCTTCGTCATTTTGACAATCATAAGAGAAACCTCCACAAAGTCTGAGGATTATCAGCGAGCAACAACAACGATAAAAATGTAGAGTAACCGCGCAATGTGCCCCCTAGGGGGCAAAATAGAAGGCGAATGCCAGAGCCAAAGAGAAAGTATACGCGCGGGCAGTCATGAGGCTTTTATCTGTAGCGTGCCTCTTTGGGAGCTGTCAATAGAGAAAGTGGAAAATCTGGGTCCCTTGCATAGCACGGGTCAGTTATGAAAGACAAAGAAGACTTTCGAAGGAGCGAGAAGATTCCATTATGGCTGAAACTCAACAACGGTTTTCCCTCATTACTGAAGAAGGCTTGGACAGTCTGCGTCGCCTTATCGGTGTGCCGATCGAAGATTCGCTAGAACCGTGGTGCTACGAGGCCACACGCGACAACATTCGCCATTACGCACATGGCATTGGCGATGATAACCCACTGTGGTGTGACCCCGCATATGCAGCCACAACCAAATATGGCAAGGTCGTTGCACCGCCGTCATTTGTCTTCCCTTTGAACCGCATTCTCAGTGGCTATGTCGGCGGCTTGCCTGGCGTGCATGCCATGTGGGCCGGAGCCAATCTCACCTGGCATAAACCGATGCTGCGGGGTGACGAGTTTACAACGAAAGCGTGGTTAAAAGATTTGGTCGAACATCAGACACGCTTCGCGGGTCGCGCAATTCAACAGATTTATCACGTCGATTATTATAATCAGAACAACGAGTTAGTTGCCGGTGGCGACAGTTGGTGCTTCCGCACCGAACGTGACACTGCTCGTGAACGTGGGACCAAGTATACCGAAACCAAACAAAAGGATCCGGTCTCCTATTCACGCGATGATCTCGGCAGGATTTTCGCCAGGTATGCAGAAGAGAAAGTCCGCGGTGCTACCCCTCGTTATATTGAGGATGTGAAAGTCGGCGACAAACTGCCAACCATGGTCAAAGGCCCGATGACCGTCACTGGGTTCATCGCCTATGCCCAAGGCTGGGGCGGCTTATATATCCGCGCCAATCGACTGGCGTGGAAACAACTGCAGAAGCATCCTGGCCTCGGGATTCCCAACAAGTTCGGCATTCTTGACGTTCCTGAACGGGTCCACTGGGATGACGATCTTGCCGCGCAAGTTGGGACACCAGCAGCCTACGATTACGGACCAGAACGGACATCCTGGATGACTCATCACCTCACAGATTGGATGGGCGATGAGGGATTCCTCCGCCACCTTTCTGCAGAGATTCGGCGCCATAATCCCGTTGGCGATACACTCTACATTAACGGCGAAGTGACACGGGTCTTCCAAGAAGAGGGTGCACACTACGTTGAAGTCTCCCAAACTGCGCATCAGCAAGATGGGGAACTTTCCGTACGTGCGAAAGGAATCGTACGGTTACCGTCAAGGTCGTAAAGAAAAGTGCTTTGGGAAGCTGCGGCCTTTCGCGTCTGCCATGCTGAGCGGAGCGAAGAGTCTCTCTGCGAGACCCTGCGTTCCACTCAGGGTGACAGGCTGAGTGTCCCAGTCTTTCATGGACTGATTGAGTAACCCAGATGGAACAGCGTGAAATCTGCGATTGCTACTGATAGACCCCCTCCGTAATCACATACCCGCTTGCCGTTTCCACAAACGCGTTGATCTGTGCGGCCTGCCACATTGCATCTTTCCCCAACTCGTTTGCCATCAGTTCAGCCACCCGCGGCGCCATCGCCATAGCTGCACGAGCATTCAGGAACAATGCTCGCAAGCGCCGGGCTAGAACATCTTCGACAGTACGAGCCATCTCATAGCGCGTCGCCCAGACCACTTCAGCTCCACAATATGGCAGTGCAGGATGTAGCGGTGTGGCCAAAGCGGGAGCAGTGCGCATCAAATCGCGAATCGCCGGGGCATCCGCGCCATACACTGCGAGTGAAGCGAATTTGTCCGCATGCTGATGAAAACCGTGAATATTGAGCGTGGGAGTCACGCAGGGTTTCTCTGGTAATCGTGCGAGGATGGCCGCCTGATTTACGCAGTCCTCAGCCATATTGCGGTAGGTAGTCCATTTTCCGCCAGCAATGGTCAGCAAGCCATTTTGGTCAATGTGAATTGTGTGATCGCGCGACAGCGTCGCCGTATTGGCGCCAGTGCCTGTCCCAACAAGGGGACGAATGCCAACAAAGACACTGAGGACATCACTCCGTGTAGGCCGCTTCTCCAAATACTGTGCTGCGGTATCGAGGATAAACTCAACTTCTTGTGCAGTTGGTCGGGGTTCCAGGGAAGGAGTTGGAATCGGCGTATCCGTCGTCCCCACGAGCGTATGCTCATGCCAGGGAATAGCAAACATTACCCGCCCGTCACTGGTATGTGGCACCATAATCGCGTCATCACCCGGCAGAAACGAGCGATCGAACACCAAATGAATCCCCTGACTCGGGGCGATGAGCGGTGGAACTTGAGCATCAGCCATCCGCCGTACGTTGTCAGAAAATGCCCCGCTAGCATTGATGATCACTCGCGCCGACGCCCAGAATGACTGTTGGCTTTCGACGTCTGTCGCCTTCACTCCATCAAGAAACCCGTTACTATCGCGGGAAAATTCCGACACCTGCGCGTAGTTCACCAGTGTTGCACTTTGCTCAGCGGCAGTAGCGACGAGATTAATCAATAATCGTGCATCATCAAATTGACCATCATAGTAGATAACACCACCACGGAGTCCCTCAGTCTTCAAGGTCGGCAGTCGTTCGAGTGTCTCACTGCGCGATAAGATCTGGGACGAACCGAAGCCGTACTTCCCGGCGAGAAGATTATAGACCTTGAGACCTAACCCATAGAATGGTGCTTCCCACCACTCATAGTTTGGCACGACGAAACCAAGATCATGCACCAGGTGTGGAGCGTTCTGTCGAAGAAGTCCGCGCTCTTTCAATGCCTCGATAACAAGAGAAATGTTCCCTTGCTCAAGGTAACGCACCCCACCGTGGACCAATTTCGTACTGCGACTTGACGTCCCTTTCCCAAAATCGCTTTGCGCTAACAGTAGTACCTCATAGCCACGTGAGGCAGCATCGACGGCGACACCAACGCCGGTTGCACCTCCGCCAATGATGAGGATGTCCCACGGCTCACGTCGATCCAGCACGCGGTTCACCATTTCCGCCCGATTCATGTGTGGGTGTTTCTCATTCTTTCTTCACTCGCGACTAGCAGTGAACACTTCTCTATTCGGATCAGCTAAGAGACCAATTGCCTTTATCTACTATGGTTCGCATTGATCCTCTCTAGTGTCAACAAAAATTACATACTGTTATCCCGACTTGACACCTGCAATAACCCCTTAGTCTTTTTACGCTTTTTGTCATAAAGGGCACCTGTAAAGAAGCAACAGCAAAGCGGATTTTCCAGTTTCTTACGCCGCTCTCTCTTTTCCATATCACAAGCCGTGCAATTTCAATGGGTTCTCAAATAGCCACATTTGGCGCGGAGATTGCTCTCCCTATGAGAAGAGATAGCAATCTAACTTTTTTCAGGGGGTGGATATGGATTCGATTCTGTATTGGAATGATGTGGCACTTGAAGCCAACCGCGTGAGCCACACCAACGGCAAAGGCGAACAAACCGGCCCGACACTCAGTTCGCGCGCGTTAGCGATGGTCCATTTAGCGATGTACGATGCGTATGCTGGTATCACGAATGATGCAGTCAACTTTCCTCCGTACTTAACTACCCTCAATCCACCTGCACCAGGAGCATCAATCGCTGCAGCAGTCGCCGCCGCTGCCCATGCCACGTTGTCCAAGTTGTTCCCGAGTCAGAAAGCATTTTTCGATCTCAAGCACACACAGGCAGGCTTACAAGAGCCAGGCTTGCACGACGGTCATGCTTTTGGGCTTCACGTCGCACAGACACTCTGGGACGATCGCAAGGATGATCCGGACGCAAGCGATGCGGGGCATGCGCCATCTATGGCGCACGGTGACCATCGCCCCGACCCAGATAATCCAGATCAGGGGTATCATGCACCATTCTACGGTGCCAACGCCAAGTGCTTTGCTGTCACTGCGCGGCACGGCCTCCTTCCTCCACCACGTCAAGGCAATGAATATACGAAAGCCTTACGAGAAGTACGCGGGAAAGGGATCGCTCCTGAGTTGATGGGGACGTTACCTTCAGGCATTAAAGCGCGCACGGTCGATGAGACAGTGCGCGGTGTGTATTGGGGATACGATGGAGCAGCAGAGTTGGGAACTCCTCCACGTTTATACAACCAGATTGTCCGTACGGTCGCCGACGCGCAGAACAACAACGAAGGGCAAAATGCACGACTCTTCGCGCTCGTGAACGCGGCAATGGCCGATGCCGGAATCTTGGCGTGGGAACAGAAATATATTCACAACTTGTGGCGTCCCGTCGTCGGTATTCGCGAGCATGACGACTCTATGGGCCCCGCGGGAACTGGAAACAACGACATTTCGAACAACTGTGATCCCGGATGGTTACCGTTTGGCGCGCCGAGCACCAATTCGACCAAGAAAAATTTCACCCCACCATTCCCTGCGTATCCGTCTGGACACGCGACGTTCGGTGCCGCCGCACTCCAGATGACACGGTTATTCTATAACATTAACAACCGTGGCCCAGACGACGATCTGTTTGAAGATCTGACGTTTGTCTCTGACGAGATGAACGGTATTAGCAAAGACAACAAAGGGACCGTGCGTCCAAGACATGTCCGCAATTTCCCCAATGGCCTCTGGCAAATGATCGAAGAGAACGGTCGCAGCCGGGTTGATTTGGGCGTGCACTGGGTCTTCGACGCGTTCGCGGTTGATAACAGCGGCAACATGGACCTCACCCGCAACATCGGCGGAGTGCCACTCGGTCTCAATATCGCCGAAAACATCTTTACTACCGGTGGCGGAAAGGGACCAAAGAAGTCGATAGTGTAAGCGAAGACAAACGTCTCTCCTCGTCTCTCCTTACCCCCTCCTGAGAGACAAAACGGGGCTTGATTGTTCAAGCCCCGTTCTCGATGTGCTCACAGATCCCTCTCCCGAAGGGAGAAGGAATAGGACAATTAGTGATTTTTACCCACGTCCATGACGGAGGAGTTTGCCAGGAATGGAGTTGGTGCATTTGCCATCTTCGAAGGTCACATCACCATTGACCATGATCCAGCGATAACCTTCGGCGTATTGCACGCGGCGCCATTCGCCTGCCGGGAAATCATGGACAACCGCCATCTTCTCCGGAGTCACCTTCAAATTATCTAAGTCGTAGACTACCACATCCGCGGGCGCGCCTTGTTTCAACACACCACGATCTTGGAAACCTGCGCACTTGGCTGGTAACGCGCTTAACCGATAGTGCGCTTCTTCGAGGCTCATGAAGCCAGCATCACGCACCATCCAGGTCAACATATCAGTCGGATAGGTGCCCAGCGTAGTAAACTTGGTGTGTGCACCACCGTCTGACACCCCAGGAATGCTGTACTCTGAGGACATCAGCTCTGCAGCAAAGTCCTCGCGCATATTGCGGGCTGGAGTGATGAATTCTGTCTTCATGTCATCGGCAATCGCCAAATCGATCATGGCATCGATTGGGTGTTTGTTCTCTTTCTGAGCGATCTGCTCGACTGTCATACCGACATATTTCTGAAATTCTGGCTTTTGCACCGACTCAATGGTGAAGTCTTTGATCGAGCCAGTCACGATCGGGGTGTGACCACCATCGTACTCTGCCCGCAGCGCCTGACGGAGGGCGGGATTCTTGAACTTCGCCAGCCGTTCGGTCGGCGTGCCCATCGTCACTTCGCGCCATACGTCACTGCCATCAAACAGGTTCCAATCCGCATAAGTGAGGACGAAGCCTTGGCGAAGGGTCCCACACTGGTTGTAGATCTTGCGGCCTTCTTTATTGGTCTTTTCGATCCAGCGCATCGTACGGCGATGCAGACTCGGACGGTCGTCACGCACGGCAGTCGCGTTGAACAGGATCGGTCGGCCTGAGACTTCGGCCAACTGATCATAGAAGCGCATATCTTTCTCAAAGTTCTCACTTGCCTGCGTCAGTTGGATGAAGCCTTCTTTGCGTTTCGCGAGCACTTCGGCCAGTGCCAGCATATCCTCGTCAGCCATCGTATCGGTGACCATTGGCGTGCCATCGTAGTCACGTTGCACCGAGATGAATCCGTTGCCGAGACGCTGGGCTGAAAATCCGCAACCGCCCGCATCCATCGCTTCGTTGAGGATACGACACATCTCTTCTTTTTCTTTGGCATTGGCAGGACGGCTCTTCGCCGCTTCGAGCCCCATGACCCAAATCATGATGGGCGCGATGGGGACATAACTCAGGACGTTCACGCCTTTGGGCGTCTTATCGAGGAAGTTGAGCCAATCAGGGAACGTGACCCAATCCCACTTCATCCCAGCTTTCATTGACTCAAACGGAATCGCTTCAACACGGGACATCGTCAACATCGCGCGGTCACGCAGCTCCGGTTTACATGGAGCAAAACCAAACCCGCAGTTACCCAGCACCAACGAGGTCACACCGTGCCAGCTGCCAATCGTGCAGTACGGGTCCCAGTTAATCTGGGCGTCGTAATGAGTATGAAGATCGATGAATCCCGGAACGACATACAGTCCGTTCGCGTCGATGACCTTCTTGGCATCATAGGCTTTGAGCTTGCCCATCTCGGCAATTTTGCCATCCTTAATCCCAACGTCGCCAGCGTAACGCGGAGTCCGCGTTCCATCAACGATCGTTCCACCTTTAATGATCGTGTCAAATGTTGGCATCGTGCGCCTCCTTATTGGGTTTCCGGTTACTAAAATGAACGTTTGTTCAGGCCTGTATTGACCATGCCACAGGACTTACACCGAGTCCAGGGTCTAGCGTCAAAGCAAGTCCAAAGCCCAAGGTCTCATGTCCAAAGGATACGTTTCTCGTCTCAGGTTTCACGTTTCACGCAACACGTTCCATGTCTTCCCTACAACCCATAGTCTGAAGCCTATAGCCTCTCTTTAGAATTGAAATATCACACTCAAAATCGTCTCATGGCGGCTGTCGCGGGAACGGCCAAAACGATCACCGATCGACCACGGACCTTCGTAGGACTTCCCCCAGTAGAAATCTTGTGTCAAGCGTATGATCAAATGATTCGAGAACAGATAGTCCATCGACAACCGGTTATATCCCGCCGTGGCCTTGGGGTCATAAGCAACAACAAAGAGGGGTTGCCACAATCCGCCTGGGCCATAGCTGGTAGAGGCGGAAAAGGTCATAACAAATTCGTTCTGCGTGATACGATCGGTGTTCACGCTGGTGAAGCGGTCGGGGATGATACGGTCATCGATAATCGCTCGCCGCACTGACGATGCCCCACGATAGAATCGGTTGTAATCAAGGTAATGGCGCCAAAAGAACTGCCCAGAGAGGAAGAACGTACGGATCTTATTCAGTGGACGAATCCAGGTCGGTCGATCAAATGCCAACATCACCACCGTGCGATTCGCCGTCTCAAAGCGATTGCTATCGGGGTCGAAGCGCGAGGGTAATGGACCGGCAAATCGTCCTAAGCGGACCGGGACGCCAGTCGCAAGCGCGGCTTCGACACGAAAGACTGACTGGGTATATTTTTCTTCTGAATAGTTCGCAGCAAAGCCAACCACATGAGCCCGTGCATTGACGAGGTTAATCGTCGAATTGAAGGTCCCTACCGCACCAGAGGGCGTCAGACCATCGACACGGCTCGATAAGTCTGGCCGTACCTTCACTCCGGTATCACCAAAAGTGAAAAAGTAATTAAAACTGAAATCGATCCCGCGCCAGATCCCTTTGAAGCGCACCCCACCCTGGCTGCTCTCCAGTCCCCTGTCAGGCTTGCGATCGCGAACGGTCACGCGCAAATCGTACAACTGATTGTTAATAATCGCTGAATTCGCAACCGCACGCAGGCCGCCCCCAATGAACGCCCACGGCCGGCGCGGGTCGGTCGTGGTTTTCCCTCGCTGAAAGTCCCACGGAATCCACACCGCCTCAACGAAAGACTCTTCGAGAGGTCCAGCTTTCCCGATGTCGTAAATGGCGCGCACCATCCACAACGGGATACGAATGTCTTCCCACGATTCACGACTCCAGTGCCACCGCAAATCCAATGGATTGATGACATCCAGTGCGCGAAAATTGTCCGTCTCTCCCCACACAATCTGCTGACGCCCAACACGGAGCGAGAACGGCGGAAGCGCAGTATCGAGGTAGACCTCGCGCAATTTATACTCGAACTTCCGCTTTATTTTTTCTTGCTGGGTAAACTTATCGCTATAGGCATCGCCGATATCATACAGCGAGTCATACACGCCACGTCCAATCACAGTGAGAGAGGCATCTTCAAAGGGTCCAGTCGGCAGCCACCCGAACGCCCTGCCCTCTTGCAGGAAGTGATATTTTGCTTCGACTTGCGCGGTATTGCGCTGCAGAATGAATTTGGCGCCTTGAAATTTCGGCGTCCGAAGGATGTTCTGCGCCTGGACAAACCCTTCGATTTCCAAATCTGGTCGCAGCGCAATGATACTCCACGATCGACTTGGGAGGAGGAACACAGACACGCATACGACAAGAAAAATAAGGCCTGCAATACTGTGACAGCCAGCCTGGCCGTGATAAGCCGAGCTTCACCGACGCTTCTGACACGCATAAACAGATAGATCACACGTCGTCAACATGAATACTCCCTCTTCAGCAGTAAAGAACACGGAAATATGTACGCAGGGGAACCGTTGTCCAGGTTTTGCCCCTTTGCCCCTTGCTCCTCTGCCGTGAGCTTAGCAGTGCCCACGAACCCTTTGCTGTACCGCGGAGAACGGTTTGACGCCTCCACAAGTCAAATCGCGCCTCCCCCTATGACTGCACGAAAAACTCACATGCAGTGTTCGCGCATTGATGGCGATCGCACTCTGGAGAACGCGGACGTCACAGTCAGTCTGAGGAGAACGATTGTGTAATAAGGAAGGAACGAATTGCAGCGTTTCCCGGGTATCGCACTCAAGGGAACTTCGTGGGATTGGTCGATGCTGCACATCCCAATTGTATTGAGTTTTGTCGCGCTTCCCGGCGGCGGCGCGACTCTCTGAAGCAAACCACATACTGCCCGACATTATTACAACCAGCACGATTCCGATTCGCCAAGAAGGTATCCGCCAGCGCGCACGCCGCAGCCGGGCGGCTCTCTCTAGGAACTCCATTACGTCCAACTCCTCTCGGATCGCGAAATTTCCCCTTCGACTCTCTAGTCTTAATGTGAGACTGAACAGTTAGCAACTTTGCTTTCGCGAGGAAAGCCCTCTTGCGGGGATGGTCGGTCCTTCGTCGGCGGCATGTCACCGTACAGCACGCTCGTCCTGCGGCGGAGCGATAGACAACCGAGACCGGCCTTCACCAACCAGCAAAAGCTTCGAAAGCAAAGTTTTTACATAGGAAGGACGAAAATGGCGAAGCAGGCGCATATTTTCCGGAGAAGGAGTCGCGTGCTGCTTTCTATTAGCGATGTGGATTGCAGGCTCCGGCGCTGGTTTTTCCCCTCCTGCAACCTTCGGATCAAGTCTTTTTCCTGATCCCTGTTTGCGTTGGCCAACCCCACCCCTACGCTTCAACATGACATATGCCCTTCTGCTAACCTCAAATACCGGTCGAACTTCGTTGTCGTCGCCCCTCTTGAGCCATCATCAAGGGCAACGACTTCTTGACGAACGAAGAGCGGCAAGTTCACCCAGTCTTTGGTCGCAAATAGGACAACAGCCAACGTTCCGTTAAGAGGGATGGCCTCCGTCTCGACACCGAGCAATCAGTATGAAAGAGGCGAAAATCGACTGCCTGTGGTGGGATAATAAGATCTTGCACTGCCCACGCCCCCCTTACAAAAATTACCGAGTCAGACTGCAGAGGCAGCAGACAGCCGAAAAACGCGGTTACTCAACTACGGAAAGTAACCAAACACGTTGTCGCTGGCTCTGAGCTATGGGGAGTTCCTTTCGCATACTTTTTTAAGGTTTTCTACTCCAGGTAGGACTGGAGGGGGCCCTTGTCAGCGTTTTACCGATATGCACTCCTCCTTAACCACCTGACTTCGCTCTACTTCTTCCCTATTCCGGCGTGAAAAAATAATAATTCCGGGTCAGGACTTCCCTGAGGAGAGAGAACTTTGGCAGTCGACAATCCCGGTCTCGGAGATGACAGCATGGACCCGTTCATCCGTAGCATCAGTCGGAACCTGTAGGACAACTTGGCAGTCAAAAGCTAAAGCAACACGAATCGCATGAGCGAGCGGACCGCGAAAGGCACGGTCATAATACCCTTTGCCTCGACCGAGACGCCTCCCTAGTCGGTCAAATCCAACTCCTGGAGTAAGCACAATGTCCGTTGGCTGTAATTGCGGGAGCAGATCATTCCCCGGTGGGGTTGGGATATTGAACGTGCCAGGAACGAGGGGTTCGTTAGGAAAGCGGCGGACAAACTCCAGATCTGTACGATCGGCGGTGATGCGAGGATAGTACACCGCTTTTCCGCAGGACTCCGCTTCCTGCCAGATCGCCTCGGTCTGTACTTCGTCAGCTTCAGCGCTATACAGCACTACGGTGTGAGCGTGAAGGAAGGGGCGGAATGTTTGCAGATGAGCAAATATCCGTTGGCTTTTTTCGGTCACTTCTTGTGCCGTAAGGCGGCGGCGTTGTTGCAGCAGCAAAGAGCGAAGATGAGACTTTTCCGATTGCATATGAAGTGCGGTTCCACACGGCCCTTCAATTCTCCAGCTCTCCGACTCTCCGTTTCCTTGTCCTGTTATCCTCTTCCTCGGTTTCCTAAATCGACCCATGAAAGATTGACACGCTCCCGCTGTCACCCTGAGTGAAACGAAGGGTTTCTCGGAGAGATTCTGAGCGTAGCGCAAAATGACATGGCTCGGCGTCTGTCTTGTACAATGTACGAATGTTCTCAGGTCTGATTTAGTTATCCTTTTGTTTTTTCCGGCAACGTAAACGTCGCCTCGCCGGTAAGAATCTTTTCGCCTTTTTGATTCTGCTGCCAGATTTGGCAATCGATCCGAGGTTCGCCGTTCTCACGGTATTTTCGGGTGACCGTCCCGCCACACGTCAAGAGATCACCAGGGAAGACATTGGCCGCAAATCGCAGCTTCGTTTTGCGCAAGTCCCACGGTCGATGCAACCAGTCTGTGAGAAAGCGATAGAGAAAAGTTTCGTTCAAGGGACCTTGCTGCACCACGTCCGGCATACCGCGCTCGTGTGCATAGCCACGATCAAGATGAAGAGGGTTCGTATCCCGCAGGATGATAGCAATGGGAATATACTTGTAGCGGTCCATTGGTCCATAGGTCGCACTCGGAATCGCCATCCCTTCCTGCATCTCGTCAAAATACATCTTTGTCCGTGTATCCATCACACATCCCCAGTTTGGCGGGTCTCCTGTGTTCTTATTTGAAGATGATATACGACTGTGCCCCACGAATCGCGGGTGCTCCATGTTCATCACTCACGATGAATTTGACCTGAATCACATCAAACGGACGCTTTCCCTGTTTCTCATACACATCAGAGACTGCACTGTGTACAGTCAACGTCTCACCCACGTGGATCGGTCGGAGATATTCAAGTTCCTGTTCCCCGAACATCGCAGTTCCCGTTGCGTAATCAAAATAGAAATCTTCTTTCCAATCGAACGCCCGGAGTAACCCGATAATCGAAATATATGGCGCATACGACGGAGGGATGACACGCCGCGCATATCCAGCCGCCTTGGCCCCGGCATCAGTCGCAAAGGCCGGGTGGTCTTCTTCCGCGACCGGCAAATAATCCTTGATGTCGTCTTCACTGATACGATACTGCACTTCACGCAGGACTTTGCCAATGATAGTTTTGCGATCTGGGGTCATAGGTATCTTCTCAGAAGTGAAGCAATCTTTTTCTTGTAGCGTGCGCTCTGCGCACGGATATAGCGGTCGTCCCCCCTCTCCAGTCATGGAGAGGGGCTAGGGCAGTCCCCGCACGCACGGCCAGCATTCTTACTTGCCAAACGCCTTGGTCACGAGTTCCGTATCCAGATATTCTGTCACTTGCTGTACCTTACCATTCACGAGACGAAACACCTGGCAGTAGGTGTTGTTATAGGTTCCACCAGCCTTGGTGTTCGATTTCCCCCGTGCTTGCATCGCCACGAAATCGCCTTCAGCAATGAAATTGTCTGGCGTGATGGCCAGTCCACCTTCAAGCTGCGCAGACAAAGGACCAAGGACTTTGCTGACTAACTCTTGTTTCCCTTTGCAGGTGCCAGAATACTTGGTCGTACCAATAATGGTGAACTCTACATCATCAGCCATATTGCTCATGAATGCTTGCGCGTTGCCTTTCGATAGTTCGGCAAACATATCTTGAATGAGTTTCTTATTTTCTGCTGCTCCCATGAGAGATACCTCCTTTGGTCATTTTGCGAACGTATGGAACTTTGAGGTTGACTGTATGCCTCCTCTTTCGATGCAGTCAAGGCATCCGGCGCTTATGGGGTAGTTCGGTTTGAATCTGTTTTGTAGGGGCACCCCTATGTGGGTGTCCTCTTCCTGAGCGACCACACAGGGTCGCCCCCTCCCTTCTCGACGACTTGTCACCAGCGAAGAGACGCACCCAAGGCCTTCAGCCACAGCCTATCCTACTTCGCCACCGCCGCCACATTGGCGCCAATCGCTGCCTGTGCAGCTTTGATTTGTTTCTCTCGCTTGACTCGTTTCTCATAGATTACGATCGGAATCAGAATGAACGCGGTAATGACCGCACCGACAGCGAGGCTCGCAAACCCCCACCAGAACGTGCCGGTACGATCGTACGCATAACCCATCAATAACGGTCCGAGAATTCCACCCGTGCCACCACACACCCCAGAAAAAATCGCTACCGCCACACCAAGGACTTCGGCTGGCAACAAATCAAAAAGTAAAATGATGGCGCTGTTCACCGCAGCCGCATTGACAAAGAGCGCAAGGCTCATCCAGAAAATCACGTGCGAGACATCATGACTCATGACCAACCCCATAATCGCCGGTCCGGTCACAACACTGGCAACGAGCGCCACCAGGCCTCGACTGCCCAAGCGATCACCGAGATATCCACCGATGAGTGATCCAATCAGAGCAGCAATGTACGGCAAGATCAGATACAGACCACTACTCATAACCGTATAGCCACGATCTTTGACCAGATACCCTGGTAACCAACTCAGATTGGTAAAGAACGTCCCTAAGGCAAAGAAACTCACCGCACATAGACCCCAATACGCAGGGGTCTGTAAAAGGATGGCAAACGCTTGGCGAAAAGAGAGCGTCTGCGCCTTCCCACTGGTTGGGTCATACGTCACACGGTCTTTCGCCAGCTCAGCCTCCAGAAAGTCTCGCTCTTGCGGAGAAATCCACGGATGCTCGCGTGGATGATCATAGACAATCAGCCAAAAACACACCGCACCAATAACGCTCAGTACGCCAGTACCATAGAACATCACCCGCCATCCCCAACCATCGATCAGCCAACTCACCAGCGGTGTTCCTAGGATCAAGCCAAGATAACCGCAGCCAATAGCGATGCCGTAGATGCGTCCACGTTCGTTGGGCAACACCCAGTGATTTTCTAATTTGTGAGTAGGATTGGCGACCGCTCCTTCACACGCACCGAAAAGTCCACGGACCAGCGCTAACTGCCACAACGTGTTACAGACACCGGTGAGGACCGTCAGCGCGCACCAGGCAAGAAACATCACAGAGGCCCACGTGCGGATCGTCCAATGATCGGCAGCAATCCCACCACCAAGCTGCCCGGCCATATAGCCCCAGTAATACATACTGAGAACAATCCCCATCTCCACGCCATTCAACTTGAGGCCGTCCATCAGATATGGCGCAGCGAGCGAGATGTTCACGCGATCGAGAAAGAGAAAGAACATCGTGAGCCACACGGCTCCCATCACAACAAAACGAAATCGCGGCACAAATCTCCTCTCTTGCGCAGGTGCATGATCCTAAATAGAAACTCACTCGATGGAAAGTGCTAGGCGGCGAGGGGAAGCGCATACACCTGACGTTCCACCGGGAAGGACCGGCGTTTTTGCAGCCAAGCAAAGACTAAATTGACTAATTCCTCTATACTCTGACAGCGATGACAGCGGGTAA
>VGTJ01000044.1 GCA_016874775.1 Deltaproteobacteria bacterium | reverse complement strand
ACCGGCTTAACACCTCACGGGCAAACTCTGCTTCCATCGCGTCCCTCCACTCCCGGACGCTATAGCAGAGCCGTTTTCTCTTGTCAGACCACCACTTTACCTCAGGCCTCGACCTTTACAGCGGTGGGGGCCAGCCTCTAGCCCCAAGCCTCTAGCCTCCCTTTGCTCTTTAAACTTTACACCTTGAACGTTAAACTTTCTTAAGATCAGTTCCCCATTCAGTCGCCACAACTCCGAGATCCCATAGAACTCTTCGTGTTGTAACGCCATGTGCAGCGCCCGGCCGACGACTTCTCTCGCATCGTTTCCTTGACCAATGCGCGCATAGGCATGACCCAACAACGCCAGAAACGCCGTAGCCGTCACCTCTGCACCAGTGGCGGTCCATTCTCGAATTCCTTGCTGCAGCTCCTCCCACGCAGGCTTCCGCGACCCGCGCTGTCCACGGATCCACCCGCGCAGGACCTTCCCATACGCCGTCCACATCGGAAACCCATATTCCTGGCTCAAGCCGATCACTTCAGTCGTCAGTGTTTCCGCTGCAGCAATGTCTCCCCGTAACACATGTAGTGTGGCAGCAATGTTCAGCGCAAAGGCTACACTAAAGCGATGTCCGAGCGATCGCGCCAGCGTCACCATCTCCTGGCAGCATTGAAACGCGCGGTCAGGGTATCCGAGACTCCATTGCGCAAGCGCTGCATACGCCAGACACATGACACCGGGGTCCTGGAGCGCCCGAGGTTGATGCAACGCCCGTGTGTACAGCGCGATGCCTTTCTCAACTTGGGCAAGTGCCTCGGGAAATCGTCCACGATGAAAGAAGGTCTGCCCGAGCGTCCAATACGCTTGCACGAGCGGTCCTGGCTGCGTTTGTTGTTGCGCCAACTCTAAACACTGCTCAGCTAATTGTTGTGCCGTCCCGAGTCGGGCACGAATAAAATAAAAGGCCTCTAGTCCAAACAAGGTACGCAACAATCGTGGAGTTTCCCCAATCTGACGACAGAGTGTCAACGCGCGCGCATAACACTGCTCAACCGCTAACGCACCGTACCCTTGCGTTGCGATCAAGGGTCCACCCAGCGCAATTTGCAAGGTCAACTCATGTTGATTGCGCTCGGGGGTTTCCGGCAAATGACGGAGCAGATCTAGCGCTTTGGTAAAATGTTGCGTTGCTTCAGCAAGTGCAGAGCGCTCGCTGGCGTGTTGTCCAGCTAACTGCCAATAACGAATCGCGGGGGCAAAAAACCGAGCTTCCGCATAGTGATGGGCAATAACTTCGGCTTGTGCCTCGCGGAGTTCTGCTGCACCCGCTTCCAACGTTTCGGCAATGCGCTGATGATAGTGACGTTGGGTACGTTTCCGTAGCGACTGATAGGCGGCATCTTGTACGAGTGCATGCTTAAAGAAGTAGTTCGCCTGCGGTGGGATTCCTCGCTGGTACAATAACTCAGCATCAACGAGCGTCGTCAGTGCCAGCTGCAACGTGTCTTCATCAACTGGAGAGACCGTATGTAGCAATTCATAGGAGAACTCACGTCCGATGGTCGCCCCCAACTGCGCGACCTCTTTGGCAGCTGGCGAGCGATCAAGGCGCGCCATCAGTACATCGTTCAGCGACGTCGGAATCATTGGTAGCGACGAAGTGCGGCCCGTTGCAGTTCCAGCGAACGTTCCCCTCTCAACTATCATCTTCGTCAGCTCTTCGACAAACAACGGAACCCCGTCAGCTTTCGTCACAAGGAGTGCCTGCGCCTCTGCGGAAAGAGCGCGTCCGTGTGCGACGTGGGCACTCAGGGTGGCGACTTCATCGTCTGCCAGTCGTTCCAACGGCAAATGTGTCATGTATGACGTGAGACGCCACGGAATGCGAAAGTCAGGACGAAAAGTGAACACCAACAAGATCGGTGCGCGCAGCACTTGTTCCATAAACAAAGCAAGGGATTCGAGAGTTGACGGATCAGCCCATTGCAGGTCTTCGACTATACCAATGACCGGACTCCGCGCGGCGGCTTTCGTTAACCAAATGCGTAGTCCTTCGAGTACCGATCGACGCTGCTGTTGCGGCGGTAGAGACAAGGGCGCAAAGCGCTGAGATGGCAGCGGCAAGCCGAGCCAGTTGGCGAAGACAGGGACCGTCTCTGCCGGTGACAACCCATAGGTGACGAGCACCCGTTCAAGTTTGTCTAATTTCTGTTCTGGAGAATCGCTCCGTTTGAAGTTCAGAGCACGCCATAGCAAGTCGATGGTTGGATATAACGCACTGTGCTGGCGGTAGGGAAAACAATGGGCTTCAAGCCAGGTGTGAGGCTGTTCACCAACCTGCTCTCGTAAGGCCTGAACCAAGCGGGATTTCCCGATCCCCGCTTCTCCACCAAGCAAGACAACATGGCCAATCCCCTTCTTCGCACTTTGCCATCGATCACGGCAGATCGCCAACTGCGAGGTTCTGCCGACGAGTGGAGACAAGCCTTTTGTCGCAGCGACTTCAAGGCGGCTCCGTGCCTCAGTCTCTTCTTCTACTTGATACACAGCCAAAGGCGTCGCGATATCTTTGAGCGTTGGAGTGCCAAGTTCACGACAGGTAAAGAACCCTTGGACCAACTGGAACGTCGCTTCACTGATACAGACACTATTGGGCTCGGCGATCTCCTGGAGGCGCGCCGAGATATTGAGCGGCTCCCCAACAACTTCGACCAGCTCCTGGGTATTGGCCGTTTTCACTTTTCCGGCAACGACAGGTCCGGTGTGAACGCCAATCCGCACCTGAAGAGGAAGCGTCTGTAAGGCCGGGATGGTCTTTTGCAGTCGAACATTCAACCGCGGCAACCCGGCAACGATTTCTAAGCCAGCACGAACGGCACGATACGCATCTCCCTCATGCGCGACAGGAAAACCAAAATAGACCAGCGCCCCATCACCAAGATAACGGGCAAAATAGCCATCAAACCGCGCGATAACCTCTGCGCAAAGGTCGTGGTAGGCTTGAACGACTTCTCGCAGTTCTTCGAGTTCTATGCGTTGCGAGAGCGCGCTTGATCCCACGAGGTCACAGAACATCACTGTTAGTTGTCGCCTTCCCAAACCAAGACGGAGGGCTGTTTTCTGCGCCTGCAAGCGTAACTCTACCTGAGACGAGTGGTTCCCCTCACGGGACACCGTCGGTTGCTGGGGCGGAGGTTGCGGTTCTCGCCGAGCCAGTGAACTCTTAGCGAGCGACCGCCCGCATTGCCCACAGAACGTTATTTTTCCAGGATTGAGGAAGCCACAACTGCTGACACAGTTGAGGGAGGGCGGACGCACATTGTCCACAGAAGATCATGCCCGGAGGATTCTCGGCACCACATTCCATGCACTGCACCACACATACCTCCTCTCACGAGATTACCACGAGCAATTGTACACATCACACCTTGGCGTTGCCAAGGACAGGCGGAGTTTGCTATCTGACTCATACAGTTCACAAGAGAAAAAGAGAAACTATGGCTGTGGAAAACTCCCCTAAACCTTTACCAGCGATTGACGAACTCACCAAACCGTTTTGGCAAGCCGCGGCACAACACCAACTCGCGCTTCAACGGTGCCAAGACTGCAACTACTTCAACCATCCGCCACGCCCGCTGTGCGATGCGTGTCTCTCACAACGGTTAGAGTTCGTGCCGGTAAGTGGTCGCGGCACGGTGTACAGCTACACCGTCATGCATCAACCCAACATCGCGGGATTCGAGAAAGAGGTGCCGTACATCAACATGCTTGTTGAACTTGACGAACAGCCACGGTTGTTCATGGTGTCATTTCTCCCGATCTCTGAGCGCGACAAGATTCGCATCGGCGGAAAGGTCGAAGTCACGTTCGACAAGATCAATGATGAGGTCACGTTGCCGCAGTTTCGCTTGGCGTGAGCAAGAACTGCCGCAACTGCTCAGCCAACTCCTGCGGCTTCTCTTCAGGAATGAAGTGCCCGCAATCAGCCACTGATCCACCTTCAGCGTGTAGCGCGGCACGCTTGATGGATTCGACGACTAAGTTCCCACGGCCACGCGAACCTCCGCCACCCAGTCCTAATGTCGGCATCGGCAGCTTGAAGCCAGTGGCAAAGGTCGCCTGATTGTCGGCAATGTCTTGTCCGAGCGTGCGGTACATGTTGAACCCCGCCCGCATCGCTCCAGCTTGCGAATACGCACGGACATATTCATTCACATCAGATTCGCTGAACACACCGGCTTGATCACAGCCCCAATTGAAGAACCATTCCAGATAAATGCGCTCACGACCAAAGGTCAGTGCTTCAGGTAAATCTGGCACTTGATGAAACAAGTGATGCCAGCGCGGCATTTGTCCGGCGGGAGTCAGTCCTCCCAGTGCTTCGGCTTGGAGTCCAATGACTGGGACATCGAGCAACACCAAGTGTGACACTTCCTTGGCATGATCGGCGGCGAGACGAAAGGCAACTACTGCACCAACGTCATGGCCAACCACAGCAAAGCGTTCATGTTTGAGATGATCGTGCATCAGTTGCCAGATGTCATTGGCAACGGTCTTCTTGTCATAGCCACCGATTGGCCGTCCCGAGTCGCCGAGCCCGCGCAAGTCCGGCGCGACCAGGCAAAACTGATTGGCCAGTAACGGCATCACCAACCGCCACTCATACCACGTCTGCGGCCAGCCATGCAGCAACACAACCGGAGAGCCGTGCCCGAGAGTCACATAATGTAAGCGAATATCTTTGAGGTTTGCGTAGTAGTGTTTGAATTCCATAGTCCCTCCTTCATGTATGCACCGGCCGTACATAGCACTGCGTGATAAAAGCGTCATTCCCGCGAAGGCGGGAATCCAGGAGGAATAATCGGAGGCCATTGCTTGAAGTCCCTGGATTCGGGGTCTCGCGCTGCTCGCCCGGAATGACGGAACTTTTTATGGCACTTTCTTCACCATAGTCTCACTCCCACGCAACCTTGAGCATTCCCCCACAAACGACTACGATACCGCGCCGAAACACTCTGACGAGCGAAAGTCAGAAAGGAACACCCATATATGTGGTCAGGCAAAGGCAAAACCGCCATCGTCGGCATTGGCTATTCTGAATTAACTCGCCATTCCCAGAAACCGCTCGGGCTACTGGCTATCGACGCTTGCCGCGCAGCGATGGCTGATGCTGGCGTGCGACCAGAGCAGGTTGATGGTCTCGCGACTTATCCCGAGTTACCCGCACTTGGCGCCGGTAGTCGCGACGGCGAAGACATTGTCAGTGTCATGTATCTCGTGAATCACTTGCCCCTCGCGCCAGATATTCGTTGGTACGCACAGATTGAAACCGGCATGATCGCCAGCCCGGTCATTGAAGCCGTGCACGCGTTGCTCGTTGGTGCGTGTGACTACGTGTTAGTCTGGCGCGCGATGCACAATCCCCGTGGCCGTTATGGCGCGTGGTCAGGCTCACGCGCTGCCGGTGAAGCGCAGTTTATCGCGCCGTATGGCAGTACCAGTATTTTCCAGTGGCACGCGATGCAGTGGCAACGCTATATGCATCAATATGGCGCGACCCGTGAGCATCTTGCCACCTTTGTCACCAATAGTCGTCGTAATGCCAACCTTAATCCTCGTGCGTTTTTCTATACGACGCCGATGTCACGTGAAGACTATCTCGCCTCACGCTGGATTTCCGAGCCGCTGTGTTTGTTCGACTGTGACATTCCAGTTGAAGGCTGTGTCGCGTTAGTATTAACGACTGCCGAACGCGCACGCGATCTGCGCAACCCACCCGCCCACATCGCTGGCTACGGCCAAAACACCAGCCCACGGCGGACGCTGTTTCATTACTCACTGGACGACTACATGGCGTGTGGCGGTTCGCTGGCACAGAAGCTATGGGCCTCATCGGGATACGGGCCAAAAGATATGGATGCTGCCGAGTTGTACGATGGCTTCAGCCCGTCAACGATTTACTGGATCGAGGCAGCAGGCTTCTGTCCACGTGGCGAAGCCTACGCGTTCATTCAGGATGGACGTATTGCTCTTGAAGGCGAACTGCCAGTGAATACGTTCGGTGGCAGCCTCAGTGAAGGCCGCTTACACGGCATGGGTCATATTGCTGAAGCGGTATTCCAAGTCACAGGCCGTGCAGAGAAGCGACAAATTCCGGGAGCCGAGATTGCATGTGCGATTGATGGGTCACCGATGTTGCGCGGGAGTGGACTGGTTGTGACAAAGATGCCATGAAAGAGGCTATAAGCTTCAGGCTTTAAGCCTTAGGGAGAAGAGAAGAAAGTAGGCCGGAATAAGTGAAGCGTCCCCGGCAAAAGCACCTCACCGTTTGTCAATTCGAACGAGTTCGCTATACTGACAAAGGAACCAATGGCAAGAAGCGGGGAACGACGCCATGTCGCAGTCAACGTCACCACAGTCTGTATTCGATCTCTTCTATCGCATGGATAGTGCAGGGGTTCTCATTGAAGTCGGTGGCAAGTGGGACCAGTTCGCCCAGGAGAATGGTGGGGCTGCGCTCATTGGCCAGGCTGTCATTGGCAAACCCATGCTGCGCTTCATTACAGGTGACGCTCCGCGCATGCATTTTTTGACACTCCTGGAGAAACATAGACTTCTGGCCGGTGAGAGTATCCTGCCATATCGCTGCGATTCCCCACAGCACAAGCGCTTTATGGAGATGCGTATGCGTCAGGATCACGATGGAACGATTCTCTGTCTCCATCGTACTGTTCGCGTTGAACCGCTGTCCCCAGCACGGTCTTTCGTTTATCACAAGGCATCGACCACAGCCTCTCGCTGTAGCATGTGCAACCGGGTGCGCGTCGACAAATTCTGGGTCGAACCCGAGGCGACACCGGCGTCCGAGACTCACCCACTAGGGGTGGTTTATACGGTCTGTGCGGATTGTCGTGCCGGGATAAAGAGGAAAGCCCAGACGTGAACGATCCTCTGCTCCTCGGTTCGCGCGCTATCCTAGTAGCCTCTAGAAGTTATAGTATTTCCCCGTAGGCATCGACCTACCTCCTCTTTTCCTTACCACACAGCTTGTCACAAAGTCATAGAACATTTCTTTGACTTCACTATCTCTATTTGTTATGTATACATGCAGCTGCTGATATTCACAAAAAACCACCTGTACACCGACAAACGAGAAGGACTAAGGACAAGACACCGTCAGCATTCTCCTAATTTGATTCAGCATCAGTTCTTTTGATCATCGGTCAAGAACGAATGGGAAGAGAGAAGGAATATGCGCACGCCATCTTCGCAGGTTGAGCAATCCCAGGATGCCCCCCAGTTGCCGGTCGTCGGGATTGGCGCATCAGCTGCCTGTCGCAGTTCAGCGACAAAGAGATCGTCTTTGGTCGAATGTGAAATGAAGACCTTCTTGTCCCCCATTTTTCCCCCAACTGCGAGTACTACTAATCAGGTCGTCGTGAATTGTTTTAGTGTGCCATAAGGAGGGGAAGAAAGGAATCAGCGATGGTGACGGCAAGGGGTTTCTTCTCCCTCAGGAAGAGGGAATTTGACATTGGACCGTATGGGAGGTGCGTAAGGAACTCATAAGCGGTCCTTTCAATCACTGTTCTTCCATTCCGCACTCCGCAATCCGCAATCCGCATTCCGCACTTCTTCCTGTTTTCCCCGTTGAACTTCCCGCTGCGGATCGCTAACCTAGCCCGGTTACGGAAGGGAAAAGACACTCGTTACATGAATAACGCGAAACCGCCCCGTCACGGTTCACTCGCTTTGGCCCAGAGTGCCAAAGGTTCAGCAACTGCAGCGCTCCCGCCTCGTCAGGTACGTTTTCCTGCCGATCGCTCTCTCGGCATACTCTGGATGCGTGAGCGTGAGTTCGACCCTGAAGATTATGCATTTTGGGAACAACTCGGCGAGGCGCGCGGTGTCGTTGCAGTCCCGCCAGATAAAGAACTGCGCCTTATCGTTAACCCACAAGCTGCCACTGACCTCTCACCCTTGAGTCACCTCCGCCCTGACGACATACAGTACCTGCAGCTTTCCAGCACTCGTGTCTCCAACGCGCAATTGGCGCACCTGACCAAGCTCACCGGTTTGCGGGTGCTGTGGTTGTACGATACGCCGATCAGCGATCCCGGCCTGGCACATCTGCGTAGTTTATCTGGGCTACGGGTGCTGAATCTGCGCAGCACGTTGGTCAGCACGGCTGCGGTTGATACCCTCCAAGAAGCGTTACCACAATGTGAATTCCGCCGGGCATGGAAGTGACGGAGCAGCATCCTCTGACTCGCATTGCTTCAACTATACATATCACACTCTGTGCAGTATGGATTTTTCTTGGCGTGCAGTTAATGGTCACCGATGTCTGGGATGAGTCGAACGGCCTGACCTGGTTTTACGATCCGCACCAATCCTTGGCGCAGAAGTGCTCTCAGGTGTGGACCAAACCCGTAGCCCTCTTTCGTCCGCTTCCGACTATCTTTACCGCGGTGGTGATTCATTACCTACAGAATGACGAGTTCGCCTGGCGTTTGTTGCGCGCAGCCAACATGGGTCTCATGCTGGTGACATTGTCGTTGCTCCACAAGATTCGTGAGGTCTGGGGAGTACGCTCTCACCCCCACGCGCTCGCAGTGACGGTGCTCACACTCTACTCCGGGTCCGCCTGTATCGCTGCCGGGTGGTATGTCAACTGTTTTGATGTGTGGGCACTGCTTTTCCTTGTCGCGGGCCTCTTCCTGCTGTCACGTCAACAAGTCTGGACAGCGGGTCTGTCGTTTGGGGTGGCGTTCTTTTGCAAAGAGACCGCAATCTTGATTTTTCCTTTTCTGTTGCTGTTGGTCGCTATGCAACGTGTGCCAATTCGTGCAGTCATCCTGGCGGCAATTCCAGCTGTGGTGGGAGCCGGGAGCTACTTCGTACTTCGCAGTGTCCTGATTGACTTTGGCTCAGCACACGATATTCACTTGCTGCGCTGGGCGGATGTGTGGCCTACCTTGATGAATTTTACTGAAAGTTTCTGGCGACAAACGATGAAGGACAATGGCCAAGTGGTCAGTGGGTTCGTATGGCTCACTATTTCTCTGTTGACGGTGCCACACTGGCGTGGACGAGCGGGCCTTGCCCTCTTTTTCCTCTCCATCGTTCCTGTCTATCTGGGGATGTTTGCGTCGGACCAGCAAGGCAAGCTGATTCACCACTGGAACTTTATCGGTCGGCTCTACCTGATTCCTGGGGTCTTGGTGTTGCTCAGCCTCGTGGGACACACGTGGGGCTTGATGCTGCTTGCGATCCCGATCCTTTCTGGGGCGCTGATCACATATAGTGACCACATGCGCTTTCAGCGCGCATACGTGTCGATTCATGCACTTGCAGAACGAGAGTCGGAACGACCGCTATTACTGTACTCGTCCGTTCCGCTGCCAATTGACACCAGACGTAGCATCCAGTTTGGTGACTTTCCTGCGGCACGCTGGGAACTCGATCTGAGGAATGGTTCACTCTCCAAACGAGCCACGTCGCAAGCTCCAGCTCTCGAAAGGCAAGCGGTTCAACAGTAACGCGTATGTGGGCTGAGATTGCTTTCACCGCTGGATGTTTGCAAACCGTACGGAATGCGTGTTCTCGTAGCCTGGCAGGAAAAGTCTCGCCACTTCTCAATAGTTGGTCGCGCTTTGCCTTCAATCTCCCGCTCGCTCTTCCTGTGACTGCACTGTTAGTGTCTCGCCACGGCTGGCCGCAGTTACCGCTCGCGTTCTTTGGCTATTGCGGCGCAACGGCAGTCACGCAAATTCTTGGCAACATCGCGTTGGTTGCTGCGTTTAATCGCGCGAATTTTGCGCAGTCGATCGTGTTACACAAACTCGAAGTCGCTATCACCGCCATCATTGGGATGCTGTTGTTTGGCGAGTATCCCACCGCGATCGGGTGGGTTGGCATCGGCGTGTGTAGTCTTGGGGTGTTATTCATGAACCTCGGTCGAGAGACCGGACCCGAAGGTTGGCGACGAGCCTTTCATGTCGATATGGGAACTCTTTTGGCACTTGCCTGCGCACTTTTCATTGTCATCGCCAGCTTCATGCTGAAGGAGGCAAACAAAGTGTTTGTTACCGCCAACCCATGGGTCGGGTCTGGGCGATTCATTTCTTCAGCACACACCCTCTTTCATACGGTATGGATCGAGGTTGTTATCCTCACTCCCCTTATCGCCTTGACCCAACCACACGAATTTCGTCTCGTCCCAGTGCACTGGCGACGAATGGCGATTATCGGGGCTGCGGGCTTTGGCGGCAGCCTCTGTTGGTTTTGGTCATACTCGCTCACACTCGTGGCGTATGCCAAGGCCGTGGGTCAAATCGAAGCGATCCTTGCGGTTATCCTGGCGCTAGTGGTCTGGCGAGAACGCGAGATTCTGCGCCAGCTTCCCGGTGTCGCCCTGGTCACTGCTGGAATTGCGCTGGTGTTGTTGGGGTAACGTGTAATGCCGGTTCTCCCGGAGAATCGGGCACCCTGTTCACCCCTCGACAAGTTCCGGCTTGTTACCCAATCACTCCCTTTTCTCGCAGTCCTGCCATATCCTCCCACGAGTAACCAGCCGCAAGAAGAATCGCCTCTGTGTGTTGGCCAACTTCTGGGGCACAAGTACGCGTCTGGGCTGGCGTAGAGTGAAATTCAATCGGTGTTGCCACCATCTCGATGCGCTGACCGCTGGGATGGTCGACTTGCACGAATGAACCATTCGCGTGCGCTTGGGGATCGTTGATCACATCTTCCACCGTCTGAATCGGTGCCCAGAAGACGCCTTCAGCATCAAAAATAGCTCCCCACTCAGCGCGGGTCTTGGTCACAAGGATGTCATCGAGAATGGCAATCAACGCAGGGCCGTTTTCTCGTCGTGCCGCAGCATCAACAAAACGGGGATCAGCCAAGAGATCAGCACGGTTTACACCTTTACAAAAACCCGGCCAGTGGCGATCACTTTGCAGGTTCACCAACTGGAACCATTTGTTATCTTTGGCACGATAGGCGTTGAAGAGCGGATTGCCCATCTGCGTGCGACTCAAGCGGGGGATGTTTGCGCGATTCAAGAGCGCCGTCTGTACATCCATCGAGTTCACCCACAAGCCAGTCCGATACAACGACACCCACACTTCCTGTCCGACTCCGGTGCGCTGACGAGCCAAAAGCGCACCCGTCGTCGCAGCAACGACCGCGATTGACGTTGAATGATCGCCCATGCCAGGCCGCTGTCCTGGCGGTGGCGCACCAGGTTCACCAATGGTTGCCATCATGCCAGCGCGGGCCCAGAAGCCAGCATAATCAAACGCTGCCCGCTCTTTCTCGGGTCCAACTGGTCCATAGCCAGTCACCCACACATACACCAAACGTGGGTTAATGCCTTTGAGTGTGGCATACGTCATGTTGTAACGCTCAATCGCTGCCGGACGAAAATTGGTGAGAAAAACGTCGGCATCTTTAATCAAGCGGTAGGCAACCTCTTGCCCGTCTTTGCTCCGGACATCGAGCGCAAGACTTTTCTTGTTGCGATTGTCGCTGTCAAATGATCCGTTAATCGAAGATGCAGAGGTTGCCCCCACGCCGGTCGACAGAAACCCGCGGAACGGGTCACCGCCTTCTGGATCTTCGATCTTAATGACCTCTGCTCCCCAATCAGCCATAATCCCGCCAGCAGCAGGACCAGCGGCCCACATGCCTAACTCAACGATCTTCACCCCTTCGAGTACACCGGGCATCGTTCCTCCTCAGCGACAGCGTGGAATAACTTCTTTGGCAAACAGCTCCATTGAGCGCTTGACAATCGCGTGGTCGACTAAGCCACCTTGATTGAAATAGCCGATAAACTCATCCATCTGAAATTCATCACGCAGAGCGCGCACACGTTCCGCGCAGTAGTCTGGATCACCAAACACACTCATCCGATCCACGCTTTCGTACGTCGCTCGCTCTAATTTCTTGACCGCTTCCTGAAACGCTTCGTACCCCTTAATGGTTGCATCACCAAGCGGTTTCAGGCGTTCTCCTGCAGCACGGAAGAAATTCTTGATACTCGCTTCGTATTCGCGGCGCGCTTGCTCACGACTGTCTGAGACATGCACTGAGAACATTAACGCGACATCCTGCTTCACGCCGGGCTTCAGCGTTTGCCGATGCACGCCAAGAAATTCCTTCAACTTCGCCGGTGGATTGATGAGCGGTGAAGCGAAGATTGGTAATCCTAGCTGGCCCGCAATGGTAAACGTGTCCGGGCTGTTCGCCGCCAAGCGGATAGGCGGATGCGGCTTCTGGACCGGTTTCGGAACAATGGCCAGGTCTTCAGCCTGGAAATATCTTCCCTTATACGTGATCCGCTCTTGAGTCCAGGCTTTGAGAATCACATCGAGTGCTTCTTCGAACCGTTCACGACTTTCTTCTTGGGGGACGTTGTAGCCGACATAGTGAATCGGTGCGGTTCCGCGTCCAACACCAAATTCCAATCGTCCACCACTGAGGAGGTCGGCGACAGCGGCTTCTTCCGCTATTTTCACCGGACTATGCAGCGGCAACAACGTCACTGCCGTTCCCAAACGAATCCGTTTGGTACGTTGCGCAGCAGCCGCTAGCACCATCAGCGGCGACGCTAACAACGACGAGCGCCGACCAAAATGAAGTTCCCCGAGCCAAACGGTATCGAACCCTACCCTGTCTCCTAGCTCAATCTGCGCGAGGATATCTTCATACCGTTGCTGCTCTGACTGTGAATCTGCACACGGAAGCTGATCAAAGAAACCAAAACGCATAGTGTTCTCCCACAAAAGGTGCTCAGTTCTCAGTGGTCAGCAAAAACGGGAGAACTGGCTCAAGGTGACCCAAAAGAGCCCTGTGCTTTCTCTCTTGTATTGCTTTTGCCTCTCTCCATTTATCCTTTTTCCCGTTTATCCCGCATCTCCTCTTCGCCGCCTTATTGACCATTGCTCGCCGACAACTGACAGTTTGGCACACAGAATTGTTTCTCATTCTGCATCGACACGAAGTCGTTCAGATGGCGAATCCCCACTAAGAAGCGCGCCAAGCTTTGCCAGGCTGGCACCAATGGCACCATACTCAATGCGTAGAGCGCTTCGTAGAAACTCACCCGGCGCCACCACGACGAGTCTTCATCACAGACAGTGTGAGACCACTTTGTTGCGCCAAAGAGTTGAAGAAAACCGTGCAACAAAAACCCGTCGCTCAGGGCCTGCAGTTGTTCATCACCAACATGCAACGCCATCGAGAAAGTAGGCGACGCACTCCGCTCCGCCTGAATGGTAAACAGCCCAAGGCGTAACGCTAGCAGCTCTGCAGACAACCAACTTTTACACTTGGCAATGTCCATGGCAAAATCGCCACGGTTCAAACCGATCGCTGCAATAGGATCAAGAATCATGACCTGTGGCACAGGGCGACGTAAACTCGGGAGTCGTACGAGAACATTTTCCGGGTACAAGTCTCCGTGTACTTTCCGCACCACCGTAGGGCAGAGGGTTTCCTGTAACCACGAACTTTCCCGAATCTCGTCCAACAAGGAGAACACATTACGGTAGGGCTGGCCATTAATGACAATGGACTCAGAGAAAATGAACGGACGAAACGCCGAGAGTTCAGGAATTCGCAGGAGTCCTTTTTCGAGGAGCACCAGGAGTCGATCAGGGTACACTGCCGTTTCTTGTGGATACGTGAGCGGAAAGATCCCCGCGAACATTACTTCCATCACGCGCGTCAGCAGCGTTAACGCGCGCGGTCGATCGATGGCCCCGGTCAAAATGAGGTCAGACAGGACCACCCATTCTTGCCCGAAATATGGCATCTCATAGAATATCGGCTGCCCGTCATTCTGTTTGTGAGAACCGAGCACGCGGGGAAAATACTGGCGGTAGCGTGGCGGTACTTCCTCAAGCCACGCAATCTCCGTTAGTAACGTGCCATCGGGCCGAGGCTTTGCTTGTTTGCGAACGATCGGTTCCCCCCGTTCGTTCGTGAGCAGAAAAAGCTGCTCATGGTATCCCTCGCGCATTAGCTGCACGCTTCCCTCCCTCTTAATGGCAAGGCCAATGAAAAATTAAAAATGAAAAATTAAGAACGGAGAACTGAGACAAGTTTTTTTCTTCATTTTGCATTTTTCATTCTTCATTAATTCTCTACTGACTACTGCGTTCTGCTTCCCCCTGTCAAGCCGCGCCGGTGTCATGGTAAGAGGGAGGCATTCAGTCGCTCAGGAGGGACATATGAAACTCGGCGGAGTATTGGCCTGGCATCCACATGTGGCAATGACACAGGATGAAATTGATGAATTTCTTTCCGGCCGTTGGGTGGCACGGTTGGCAACGCATGGAACCGATGGCTACCCCCATATTGCACCACTGTGGTACTACTGGGACGGAGAGTCTTTCTACGTTTCCCTGACACGCAAACGCCAGTCGTGCAAAAATTTACAGCACAATCCCCGCTGCTCAGTGGTCGTCGATATGGACGAGCGTCCATTGATGGGCATGCGCAGTAACTTCGCCAAGGCGGTGCTGATTTTTGGCGATGCAGAAATGACCGAGGTTGGCTCCGGCAAGAAAGTCACTATTGGTGCAGGCCCATGGAAAGGCGAATATACGCCCGAACAAGCTGTTGCGATGCTATCGAGTCGGTATGGATTATTTGAACGCGACGGCGCGCTTGGTATGACTCGCGAAGCCTTTCGCGGCATGTTTGCGCAACAGGGTGTGGAAGAAAGTCAAATTTTCAAGGACAACATCGGTCGCGTGTTCACCAAGATTGTGCCCAAAAAGATTCAAGCGTGGGATTTCTCTAAGTCGCCGATTGAGCATGTTCCGGAGAAAGGGGTTGGGGGTTAGGGGTTGGCAAAACGATGAATGATGCTGATACCTGACCACTGATAACTGAGAACCTCTCCTCATGAACAACCACCTGGACCCATGGCTTCACATTTCCCCGATCTCCCGGCGCACTTTCTTACGACACACAGTCACAGGACTTGGGTCATTATTGCTGCCGCTCCCGACTTTTGCTGCCGGGAGGACACAACCAGATCCTGACAGGAGTCATCAACACCTGGATACTCACACTCCCTGGTTGTGTCTTGTGGCTCTTTTCCTGGTACGACGGCTGGAACAACTCGTTTCACAAAGGGTACGAGCAAGCAGCGGTCGGACCGCTCACCGGCATCCTTGGTGTCGTCCTGTTTATTGCGGCAATGTTCTACGTCCCGCTGGCGCAAGTGCGACAAGCGGTTACTGGACAATGGCGGGCATTTTATCAAGGGCGTCTTATTTGGCAGGTCCTTCGTTGTCGTTGGCGCGCGTGTCTGGGGTTGGCAGCACTGTACTCGCTTATTGCACTGCCAGTGAATGTTCTACGAACGTTGCCAGCGTTTTTTCCGCAACTCAATCCAGCCTTGAATGGCCTCACTACAACTGAAGCGCAGGAGATTCTCAAGCCGTACTTTTTCTGGAGTGCTGCGGTCGTCTTTCCGGCGTATGTCGGGTTACGGCTCGCGGCAGCCCGTATTTATGCATCTGGCGTTCTTACTCTCCTTCAGGAAGGATCGTTACGTCTTGCCGACTTGAGCACGGGTGAGCGGGAAACATTACAGCGACTAGACCTGGTATCAGCTCAGCTTCCGCTTACAGGACAATCATCACTTCTTAAACGCCTTGGTGCTCCTCTCCAATTCATCACTGTCGGTGTCGTGATGGCCCTCGTATGGTTCATCTTCGTCGCGCAGATTTACGTGTCTGAGTTCCTCAATTACCATCCGGTCTCTGGCTGGCTGAACCAACCGCTCGTGCAGATGCCGTGGTTCCGCGATCTCCCTTCGACACCACCCTAAGACGGAAAAATCGGTGCATTGCTGATAATGCGCTCCTTGACGAGTGTCTCGACTTCCTGCGACGACAGTCCAAGAACCGTCCCAAAGACATACTGGTTATGCTCACCAAAGCACGGCGATGGCCGTTCGACCGTCGATTCTCCGGGCGAAAATCGCGGAACAAATCCAGGATAGAGATGTGTCCCAGCTTCAGCTTTATCGATCGGCAGCATAAATTCACGCGCAGTGATATGCGCGTCACTTAAGACTTCTAATCCCGAGATCACTGCCCCTGCGGCGACACCGGCATGTTGCAGGAGTTCCATCGCTTCGTAATGGTCGTGCGTTCTCGTCCATTCAGCAATATGACGGTCGAGTTCGTCTTCTGCTGCTTTCCTTTCGGCAGCAGTTGCATATTGCTCACGTTGCGCCCAGGCTGGGTTTCCGAGTACCTGACAGAACTTCTGCCATTGCTCATCAGAGGCAATGGTAATCATGAGCCATTCATCATCACCTTTACTCGGATAACAGCCGTGTGGCGCCATGGCCGGATGACGGTTGCCTCGCCGCCCTTGGACAACACCATTGATCGTGTAATCGAGCAACGCTTCAGCGTTCATCGGTAAGAGTCCCTCCACATGTGAGACATCGATGGACACACCAGCACCGCTGCGATCTCGCTCGAACAGACCAACCAACGTCGCAAAACAGCCATTGAGCGCTGTCCCCGGATCACCAATGGCATTACTCAACATCTGTGGCGGACCATCGGTATAGCCACTGACACCAGTAATCCCGGCCATAGCTTCAGTCGTGCAACCGAAGCCGATATATTCACTGTCTGGTCCACTGCCACCAAAAGCAGGTAAGGTCACCATCACCAGCTTTGGATTCACCGCAGATAACGCCTGAAAATCGATGCCAAGCTTGCGCAAGCTCCGCAGTGGATAATTTGCCACCAACACATCACTGACACGCACCAGTTCACGGAACAACTCCCGGCCACGTGGATGCGTCAATTCGAGCGCAATGCCGTATTTGTTCCGATTGACGGTGTTGAAGGTCGGCGAGGCCTCGTACAGTTTTGGACCATCAGCCGTCCCTTGTAGTCCGGCACCACGCCACCAGTCCATGTGTGAGGGCGATTCGACTTTAATCACTTCAGCGCCAAAGTCTGCCATCAAGCAGGTACCCAGTGGCCCGGCCCAACCGTTTGTGAGATCGACAATACGTAGGGGCTTCGACATTGGTTGACTCCTTACTGTATTTCTTTTGAGATAATCTAACGTAAGACGGGTTGCGTGGTACGTGGTGCGTGGTACGTGGTACGTGAAAATGTTTATCAGCGGCCTCACGTCACACGCACCACACAACACATCTCACGTTTTATACTACCCCCGCTGCCCGCATATCCCGCAGCTCCGCAGCACTGTACCCCAACTGCCTGCACAGCACGTCTTCAGTATGCTCGCCAAGCAACGGTGCACGACGCAAGGACCACGGCAGTTTCCCTTGTTCACGGAATGGCGGTCCAGGAATTTGTACTTTACCGCCTTCTGGATGTTCAATGTCAATACAAGCTTGCCGCTCTTTGAGATGTGGCCAGTTTACGACTTCGTCTGGGGTCGGGATCGGCGACGTTGGAATCCCGCGTTTCTGGGCAGTGTGAAAGACGTCCCACTTGCCGCGCGTCTTCAACCACGGCTCCAACACGCCATGTAACTCTTTGGCATGGGCACCAATAGTCGCCAGGTTATTAAACCGTGGCTCAGCCGCAAGATCAGGGCGTCCAGCCAGTTCTAACAGATGGTGCACATGCTGTGGCAACCCTGCATGAAACCCGACGTAACCATCCGCGCAGGGTAATGTCACAAGATTCGGGTACCCAAGATGAAACTGGCGTCCAGAACGTTTGCGCAAAAAACCAGCGTAGGAAAACGCGACAAAGTCATAGAGCGTCGTCGCGATGAGTGCTTCTTGAATCGAGACTTCAACTGACTGACTTTGTCCAGTTTCATTGCGATGACGTACAGCTTGTAAAGCCCCAATTGCGGCATAGAGCCCGGCCATGTATTGCCCAAAGGCGCCACCCGGTTGCACCGGCGGACGATCGACTTCCCCCATCGGATAGGTCCACACTCCTAGTGCATACGCGACCCCGTCGGTCATTTGGTAGTCGCGATATGGTCCCGAAGACCCAAAGTTAGTCAGCGACACGGTCACTAAACGTGGATTAACTTTTTCCAAATCTGCCCGCGAGAGACCGAGACGATCCATGACACCTGGGCGGAAATTTTCGACGAGTACGTCAGCTTGTCGGGCAAGCCGCAGTACAACTTCACGCCCCCGGTCGTGCTTGAGATCAAGGGTAATGCCGTATTTATTCGTATTGAGAAAACAGAAGAGCCCGCTACGTTCCACACCTGGCGTGTTCGCAAAAAATGGCGGGAGCGTCCGTGCGCCGTCACCGACACCAGGACGCTCGACTTTCACAACCTGTGCACCGTAGTCAGCCAACATCTTGGTACAATATGGACCAGCGATGTAATGCGTGAGATCAACCACACGAATACCGCTCAGTGCCTGTTGCATGCACGGTTCTCCTTTTTCACCAGGAACAGCGAGCGAGTATGCGCCTAGGCCCCTATACATGTCAAGGTAAACGGCGTGCACGCTGGCCGACTCTTGACTCTGCCGCCTAACTCTCCCTATCGTGTCCCTATGGCTTCTCTGTCGCACTTCTTCCTCGGCTGCGCAGTATGGGCTTACAAGGGATGGTTGGGCGAATTCTTTCCTCCAGGCAGTCGCACGGCTGATTTCCTTCGCCTGTACAGCCAACGCCTCACGGCTGTCGAAATTAACGCGACGTTTGATGGTGTCCCGAGTCGTGAGACTGTCACACGCTGGGCAGCAGAAACTCCTCCTGGTTTTCGTTTTTGCCCTAAGTTGCCACGTGATTTGACCCACAAAGGACTGCTCCAACCGTCAATTCCTGGAGCACTGCAGTTTGGTAAACTGATGCAAGGGCTCGGTGATCGTCTGGGACCGATTTTCGTGCAGTTACCGCCACAGTACGGCCCGACCATGCTGCATGATCTCGGCGCGTTTCTCGCAACATGGCCACGACAGGAAATCCCTCTTGCTGTAGAGGTCCGTCATCCCGATTGGTTTCGTGAACCACATAGCAGTGCACTCACTTCGCTCTTAGAGAGAAATAGTGTCGGCCGCGTCCTCCTCGATACGCGCCCAATTTATGAAGGGCCCGATGATCCCCAGGTCGGTATGGAGCGACGCAAACCAAAGTTACCACTACACCCCTGTGTAACGGCTCCGTTTAGCCTCGTTCGTTTTATTAGCCACCCGCAACAAAAGAGTAACAACCAGTTCATGGAGGAGTGGCTCACGCAGGTTGAGCAGTGGTTACATCAGGGCATACAGATCTATTTCTTTGTGCATTGCCCGATTGAAGAGCACTCGCCTGGAACCGCGCGTCACTTCCAGTCGTTACTTGAGCAACGGAAGATTCCTGTTCCGTCATTACCGTGGAACACGGTTACCTCTGCACCGACACAACTGAGGTTGTTCAGCTAGCCGTAGAGACTGTAGATGCTTGACAAATTCAAGGAAATCGCACGAACTCTTCGCCAACACCTGGCGTTCTACACTGCGCTTTATCACGACCCGCGCACGCCACGACTGGCACGCTATCTCCTCTGGGCAGCGCTCGCGTACGTCGCGCTCCCTTTCGATCTCATTCCAGATTTTCTCCCCATCATTGGACATCTCGACGATGTGATTATTGTGCCCGCCCTGATTTTTCTTGCCGTGCGGTTGATTCCTGCCGTTGTGTACGACGAGCATTGGCGCAAGATGTTTGACGAGCATGCTCAAGCTTAACGATGTCGCTCCGCGTGCTTCACCAACCACCCATGCAATCTCCCTGGGTCATTGGTGATAATCCCATCAACATCAACCTCCTCTACGAGGAATCGCCAATCATCCTCGTTATCCACTGTCCACGGAAAAATACGAAGCCCTGCAGCATGACAACGGGCTCCGAGATCAGGCCAGTCGCGCAAAACAGAGAACTCTGGGTGAACGGAAAAACACGCGTACTCACGCGCACGGACGACAATCCCATCGCAATTCCCACATTGCTGAGCTTGCGCGTGATCGAGCAGTAATCCTAGTGACAACTGTTGATCGTATTGTCTTACCAAACGCAAACTCTCGTGATTGAAGCTGGAAACCAGGACCTGGTCACTCAGTCCATAGGTTCGTACTAACGACACAAGTCGAGCCTCAATACCAGGATAGTGGATGGCGTCGGTTTTGAGTTCCACGTTATACAGCAGTGAATCCCTCAGAGTTGAAAACACCTGCGCAAGGGAAGGAATCGTCACCAATTGCTCATTCCGCTGCCCAACCACTTTGGTCATTAACACCGACTCAGGAAGGGAACCGACGGTGGTTGGCTCCCGACATAACCGTTCAAGTGTCTCGTCGTGGAAGACGATCAACTTTTCATCTACACTCTGTTGCACATCGAGTTCGATCATATGTGCACCAGTGTCACGGGCAGTCACAAACGAAAAGAGGGTATTCTCCGGGCACGTAGCGGCCGCACCACGGTGGCCAATGACAAGGCAACGCGCAGGGATTTGCTCTCGAGGTTGAGTCAACGTTCGCATAGTGCAACAGTATCATCCAGGCAGTGAGGGAAATGGCAAAACAAAACTTGACAGCGGCACCCAAATACCACGATAACTATATTTATACAGAGACCCACTGACCGCGTTGACGACAAATGGCTTTTCTCTGTAGAGTGCCGGAGGCGAAAATAAGGAGGCAGGGAGACTTGCTGCTTCCCCCCCTCATAAGAGGAAAATACATGATCATTGATACCGAAACATTTGCAGAAATCGAAAGCGCCGTCACCCAAGCAACACAGGGCGTGAGTGCCGCTACCCAACTTGTCAAAGGCCTTGGTCCACAAACTGAAGAAGCGCGAGCCTACATTGGCCGGTTACTCAACCAAATCCTGGAAGTCCAAGTCCATGTGCAACGGGCCAGTGCAGTGCTCGATGCCGTCAAAGAAGCGAATCAGGAGGAATCCTCGCACCAGTAGTGAGCCAGAAGAAACAGCGCACTAGAGAATCGGCAAGGAAGAGCGCACAGCGCCTATCACTTTGTTCCTCGCTTCGTCTGCTCTGTGTTTCTCTACTTCATCGCCTGTGATCGCAGTGTCCGATTCTCGTACTCTCAGGCTCAGGCGCGCTTGTCTTCACTGTCCCATTCCTTAGTTTCCCGGTCGAGGAGTCAATATTTGACGTAAGAAGTCATCAATACTCAAACCTCGCTGCCGCCAGAGATACTCACGTGGCCGTTCGTGAACAGCACGAGCCATGCGAGGATGCTCTCGCAGCCAGTCCGCTAGCGCCGGATTATCGCGTACGAACTCACGACTATTGATCAGTTCTGGCTCGCGATACAGGGCATTGGCAATCTCCCATTCGCGATCGAGAAAGCGCTCAAATTCACGCACCTCTTCGGCTGTCAGTGGCCTCACCTCTTCGGAAGACGTATCTTCTCCACGACGGGCATACTCACGTGGATTCGCAAGAATGATGCGCGCGGCGCGGCGATGACTATAGAGCCAGTCATCCAGCGCTTCGTTACGCCGAATATACGTGGAGTCCTTCAACAGGTCTGGATTACGATACAGCTCACGGGCAATCGAGTCATGCGCATCAAGGAATTCTTCCCAACTGCGCAGGTCTTGGTCGCTTAACTCTCGTCGAGACCCTTCGTCGTCTCGACGATCACGCTGGTGCCACAATACGGCACGTGGATTCATACGAATCGCTCGGGCCGCTCGCGGATGGGTCACCAACCATCGTCGGAGCGATGGGTTCTTACGTATATACGCGCGGTCGTTGAGCAAATCTGGGTTGCTATAAAGATCATCCGCAACCTCCCAATGGGCATCAAGATAATCTTCAAAACTCCGCAGATCCTCATCTGAAATGCGCGAGAGTGTCGAGTAGTCTTGGTAGTCATCCACGGCAGAGTCACGAGCAGCACCTATCTGCGGCAGGCTGAGGGCCACACAGAGCAGTCCAATACTACTCACCAGCAACGGCACTTTTCTCAAAAACGCCATACGTCTCCTTTTCTCATGGCAGGAAGCTACGCGCCCTGTCCTACCACATCGCTGACAGAGGACAAAGGGGGAAAGTGATATTTCGTATTCGCTCTGCTAGGTAAATTGCGATATAATCAAATTCTGCTCTTGGGGAGTGGCATGGTACATAAAAAGATTTCTCGCATTCGTCATCAGTTATCTGACCATAATCCAGACCGTGTCGTGCTTGAGGACCCCATGCGCGCAGCGGTGGCGCTACTTCTTCAGCCACAAGAAGAAGATCTGCATGTGCTATTTATCCACCGCGCGCATCATCCACATGACCCCTGGTCTGGCCACATGGCTTTTCCCGGGGGGCGCAAAGATCCAGAAGATCCCGACTTACTGGTCACAATCTCACGTGAGACACGGGAAGAGGTGGGAATCGATCTCGATCTTCACGGTGAGTACCTTGGTCGCTTAACCGAAGTCCAAGCTATGGCACGCGGCAAGCTCACCAATATGGCAGTCTCTCCATTTGTGTATCTTGTCTCATCAGAAGCGCAACCCGAGCCAGATCCCGTCGAAGTCCAGGATACCATTTGGGTACCCTTGTCGTTTATGCAACGCGATGGCGTTGAGCGGACCGTTCGCCGAGATTTACCTGACCAGACAACGATTGAGGTGCCTGCGCTCGTCTATGGCGGCAAGACCATCTGGGGTCTCACCTATCGAGTACTACGCGATTTTCTCGGTCTCATTCGTGAACACGAATGAGCACACAACAGCAACCAACAACGACAACGACCGCTACAACCGGAGGGTACCATGCTCACGACAAAACCAAGCCTTGGAGGAGAACCGCGCTTTATCCGTCGCGACATCGTCGGACCAGACGGGAAAAGCCGAGAAGGATGGGAATTGTGGCTTGGCGAGCACTGCTTCGGTCGTGCAGACAACAAAGAAGCATTGCTCAGCAGCTTAGAGCGGCAACAGCGTCCGCCGCAGTCGTTTCATTGGCGTGAAGTCCATCGCCAGCGCTTTGAGCGTGCACGACCGAATCGCAAAGAAGAAGTATAGCGCGCTGCTGTACACAGCCCGCATTCCCTTGACAGCAAACTCTCGCCTATGAGAAGACATTAGCAAGGAGCTTTGACGCAGACAGTGGTCAGGGCCATAAGAAAGAGATCGCTGTCACCGTCATTTCGTTCTTTATATTCTATAAGGAGGACCGTGCATGGCTAATCTGCGTTTCGTGTCTGCCGACTCGCACATGATGGAGCCCGCAGATTTGTGGGCTACTCGCTTGGATAACAAGTTCCGCGATCGTTCACCAAAAGTTATCCAAAACCCAAAGAAACCAGGCCTTATCTTTGTTGCTGAAGGTATTGACCCCTTCCCTGTCGCGGGCGGCTTTGGCGCTGGCCGTTCAGGTGAAGAATTGAAAGAGCATTTATCAAAGGGCTATGAAGCTGCGCGCCCCAGCGGTTGGGATCCGGTCGAACGTATTAAAGATCAGGACCTTGATGGTGTCGAAGCCGAAGTGCTCTACACGACGCTTGGTATGCCATTGTTCGGCCTCCAAGATGCAGACCTGCAACGCGCCTGTTTCGGCGTGTACAATGATTGGGTTGCTGACTTCTGCTCGCATAACTCAAAGCGACTGTACGGCGTCGGCCTCGTCTCGCTCGAAGATATCGACATGGGGGTCAAAGAACTCGAACGCATTGCTAAACGTGGCATGCGCGGTGCGATGATCTGGGGTTCGCCACCGGAAGATAAGCCCTATAGCAGCCGCGAGTATGACAAGTTCTGGCAAGCTGCCTCGGAAACGAAAATGCCGCTATCACTTCATGTGATTACCGGCAAGAGCAAAGAAAGTAAAGTCAATTTCGAGCAGATCAGCACCTTCTACATGAACATCATTCATGAAGTGCAACGCTCGCTGACCCAGTTGATCTTCGGTGGTGTGTTAGAGCGCTTCCCGAAACTCACGATCGTTTCTGCTGAGAACGACACCGGCTGGTTCCCCCATTATATGTACCGCATGGATCATGCGTACGAGAAGTTTAATGCGATGGAGAAGAACCCACTGCCGATGAAACCCAGTGATTATGTTCGTCGTCAGATGTGGGCAACATTCCAAGACGATCCAGTCGGTCCAGCGACCTACAAGATCTTCGGCGAGAATAACTACATGTGGGCATCGGACTTCCCGCACACCGATTCAACCTGGCCAGAATCGCGTCAGTGGATCGCTAAAGACTTCAATGGCGTACCGGATGAAGTGACCCGTAAGATCGTGTTCGAGAACGCGGTGAAGTTGTATCGGATGGATTTGAACTAGGAAGCTATCAGCAGTCAGCTTTCAGCGATCAGCAAGAAAAACGGCCAGGAGACAACTCCTGGCCGTTTTTTATTTTCTGAAGAATCTTGAACGGCAAGTACCTTCATGGTACCTGTCAGTAAGTCTCCTTTTAGCTCCATCGAGCGACACCCTGGAGATCCACGGTCAATGAGAAGCGTAAACCACAGTACTCTCTCAAACAGTTACAAGAGTTAGTCAAAGATCCTGCGACTCGACAGATCACTGCCTCATCACGTTGTGGTGCAGCAACGTTTAATTGGAGTGAAGAAGATATTGTCCAATGCATCGTGAGACTGACTCATCAAGATTTTTACAAATCGATGACGACGTATCAAAACTCTAAACTTTGGCAAGGTGTCTATCGTCCAGCGTTTCGCAATGTGGAACTTTACGTCAAGCTACAAATTGCACCAGACGAACGAGGAGTCGTAATTTCATTCAAAGAACGGAAACAAGGAGAGCAACCTTGAACCCCCAAAGAGCTCTGACAGAAGGGGCCTATTGCTCCCAGTGTGGAAAACCTGGGTTGACGTTTCGTCGACGCCCTGAGGTTTTTTCATATAAAGGCAGTACCCTAAGGATTGAAGACTACGGAGTCTTCGCGTGCCCAACCTGCGGTGAGGAATATCTTGATCATCCATTGATCATGGAAACTGAACCACAGATCCGCAACTGGCAACGCCAAGTCGATGGCTTGCTCACGACAGATGAGATCAAAGCCATTCGTAAAAAGATCGGTGCGACACAGTCAGAATTTTCCCGCATCCTTGGTGGAGGGCCGAAGAGTTTCTCCAAGTACGAGACTGGCGTCATCAACCAAAGTGAAGCGATGGATCAATTGCTGAGATTAATTCGCGATGTTCCAGGAGTGTGGGAAAATCTCAAACGGCAAGCAGAAGCGAAGCGACGAATCACCCAGCGTCTCAAGCGGCGCATGAGTATTCGGAGAGCTGCTTAACGTTGGGAATCCAGATAAGAGGAGCAACACTATGGCAGCAACCACACACGCAGTTGTACCCCCTGCTCATCAGCCTGTAGAGGTTTCAGCTGAGAGTATCTGGCGGCTCAGTGTTGACCAGTATCATGCCATGATTCAGGCGGGCATTCTCACTGACGATGACCCTGTCGAATTGCTAGAAGGATGGTTGGTAACAAAAATGTCGAAAAACCCAAAGCATCGTGTCGTGACTCAACTGATCCGAGAAGCCATAGCTCAGATCCTACCCACAGGTTGGTATGTCGACGTTCAAGAACCTGTAACAACAAAAGATAGCGAACCAGAACCTAACGTAGCCGTAGTGCGAGGCAATAGACGTCAATACTTTGACCATCATCCTAGTCCCCA
Organism: Deltaproteobacteria bacterium; assembly: GCA_016874775.1. Classification (NCBI taxonomy): domain Bacteria; kingdom Pseudomonadati; phylum Myxococcota; class Myxococcia; species Deltaproteobacteria bacterium. The sequence goes on along the minus strand of VGTJ01000044.1, from coordinate 7,680 downwards.
AGATATCGCTCTGGTCGTTGAGGTAGCGGACTCCAGCTTACGGCGAGATCGGACGCTGAAAAAACGAATTTACGCAGCGGCTGGAATTTCTATCTATTGGATTGTCAATTTGCTTGCGAATGAAATTGAAGTGCATAGCGAACCTTCAGAACCAAGCGAGCAGCCGGATTACCGTCAGCAACAGACTTTTGGTCTAGAAGATACAATAGCGATCATTCTTCATGGCCGTGAGATAGGATCTCTATCAGTGAGAGAATTACTTTCGTAGATAAGGGACAGGGACGGCTTACAAGGAAAGATTTCTTACTGTCCCCTGTAACCCGTCCCCTGTCCCCTGTTCTCTACTTCTTCTCCAACACCGCCTTCACAATCTTCGGCGGTGACATCGGCAGTTGCTCTAAGCGCACGCCAAGGGCGTTGTGCAACGCATTGGCGATCGCAGCCGGTGGCGGCACGATCGGGACTTCACCAACGCCACGAATACCAACCGGATGTCCTGGGTTTGGCACTTCGAGTAGCACGGTGTCGATCATCGGCAGGTCGAGCGTGGTTGGCATGCGATAATCGAGGAACCCCGAATTGCGCATGACGCCATTATCGTCGTAGAAATACTCTTCATTGAGCGCCCAGCCGATACCTTGCGCGACACCACCTTGAATCTGTCCTTCGACGTAGCTGGGGTGAATCGCCTTCCCTACGTCTTGGATTGCAGTGTAACGCAGGACATCAACTTTGCCAGTCTCTGGATCAACTTCAACGTCGACAATGTGCGTGGCAAAGGCAGGACCAATGCCGCGTGGGTTCACGGACGCACTGCCTGTGACAGGGCCACCAGCTCTGGCTAAGCGACCAGCCAGTTGCTTGAGGGGCATCGACTCCTGCCCGAAAGACGCCACACCATCTTGATAACTCACTTCTTCAGGCTTGGTCTTCCACAACACCGCCGCCCGCTCTTTGAGTAGCTTCACGGCTTCTTGAGCAGCTTCGTACACCGCATAACCAGTCGCGAAGGTCACACGGCTACCGCCAGTGACGTCGGTATGACCGATTGAGTCAGTATCAGCCACAACAGGGTTCACTTGTTCAGCCTTGAGGCCCAGCACTTCGGCGGCAATCATCGCACAGGACGCACGCGATCCACCGATGTCTGGTGACCCAGTCACCACGTTCGCGGTCCCATCAGCATTGATACTCACAGTTGCCGTTGATTGCATGCCAGCATTGAACCAGAACCCTGAAGCAACGCCACGTCCGTATTTCTTGCCATTCGTTGCTTTGGGTAACTGTGACTTGTAGTGTTCGCTGTTCTTTGCGGCTTCGAGCGTCTCAAGAAAACCGATGCGGCGGAATTGCGGCCCTGCAGGCTGGGCAGTCCCTTCCTTGGCACCATTGATACGACGGAACTCGATCGGATCGATGCCGAGTTTCTCAGCGACTTCATCAAGTACGGTCTCTGCCGCAAATGATGCATTGGTCGCACCAGGCGCACGGTACGCGCAGGTCTTAGGCTTGTTGAGCACCACATCGAACCCATCGATCTGCAGGTTTTCGAGCGCATAGGGAGCCAGCACGGTCATACAGCCAGCACCAACCGGCGAGCCAGGGAACGCTCCTGCCTCGTATGCTAACCACATTTGCGCAGCAGTAATCTTGCCGTCTTTGGTCGCGCCAATTTTGCACTTAATGTGAGAACCAGACGTCGGACCAGTGGCGCGCAGCACTTCACTGCGGCTCATCACCATCTTCACGGGTTTGCCTGTTTTACGCGAGAGAAACAGTGCCAGTGGTTCGAGATAGACAGTGGTTTTGCCACCAAAGCCACCACCAATTTCCGCGGGCACAACTTTGATGCTGCCGACCGGCATTTGCAGGATATGCGCGCTCAGTTCACGCACCGAGAATGTCCCTTGCGTGCTACACCAGATGGTCCCATGACCATCTGAGTTATACTGCGCCACGGCATTGTGGGGCTCAATATAGCCCTGATGCACCATGGAGGTGTCAAACTCACGTTCAACAACGACAGCCGCGGCTTTGAACCCAGCTTCAACATCGCCACGAGCAAAACGGACTTGGTTAGCGACGTTGGTCTCTTTATCGCTTGGCTCCGGGGTACCTGCCGTGCGCATATCAGCATGGAGAATCTGGGCCCCAGTGGCTGCCATCGATTGACGGACATCAAGCACTGCCGGCAGCACTTCATACTCAACTTTGATCAGTGCCAAGGCTTCTTCGGCGATATGTGGGCTGGTCGCAGCAACCGCGGCAATCGCATGACCGTTGTACAACGCCTTATCTTTGGCTAGCACATTCATCGAGAGAAAGCGCGGGTTAATCACCATCTCGCCCATCTGTTGGGCACCAGAGGGGAGTTCCGGAAGATCTTTCCCAGTAATGACAGCTTTCACGCCGGGCAGTTTCAAGGCTGCAGAAGCGTCTATCGATTTGATCCTGGCATGCGCATGGGGGCTGCGTAGCACCTTTCCATGCAGCAATCCCGGTAAACTAATGTCGGCTCCATATTTGGCACGACCTGTGACTTTGTCTACACCGTCGTGCCGAATCGGACGGGTACCGATGACTTTGAATTTGGCCTCCTGCACCGTCGCCATGAGTTACCTCCTCAGTATTATTTTGCAAAAAAATGGGGAAGAACGTCATACGCCCTTCCCCCTCAGACTCAATCAACTACACGAGTGTTCATCCTCCAGCAATAGCGGGAACAAAATGGATCTCGCTGTCAGCCGGAATAGGTTCAGATAAACCTCCAGTGATAACTTCTCCATTGATCGAGACGGCAATCGAACCTGCTAAATCACCATGCTCAACCACACGCTCGCGAAAACCGGGGAACTGGCGGTCAAGATCGTTAATCAGCTCTCCGAGCGTCGCTCCAGTTGCCGTGGTTCGATCTTGCCCTCTCGTCAATTTACGCATTAACGCAGGAATGAAAACAGTGGCCATATGACTTGAAGCGGAGAGGTGTCTCTTCTTCACACCTCTCTCTTTTTATGACTTTAGACAATTCGCGTAACTGAAGCGTAAAACGTAATAGGGAAGGAGGGGCGGTTACGTTTTACGCTTTACGTTTTACACTTTACGTGCTTACTTCTTCTCCGCAATTGCCTTGCACACCTTGGGCGGTGACATCGGCAGTTCGGTCATACGCACACCAACAGCCCGGTAGATCGCATTGGCAATCGCGGCTGGTGGTGGGACGATGGGAACTTCACCAACGCCACGAATACCGATCGGATGACCAGGATTCGGGACTTCAATCAAGACTGTCTCGATCAACGGCAGATCAAGTGTCGTGGGCATACGATAATCGAGGAAGCCCGCGTTGCGGAGCGTCCCCTTATCATCATAGAAGTATTCTTCATTCAATGCCCAGCCAACGCCTTGCGCGACAGCGCCTTGGATCTGGCCTTCGACATAGCTCGGATGTACTGCCTTACCAACATCTTGGATCGCGGTGTAGCGTAGCACATCAACCTTACCGGTCTCTGAGTCAACGGCCACATCAACCACATGCGTAGCGAAAGCTGGGCCAACCCCACGCGGATTCACTGACGCCCGACCACCAACTGGACCTCCAGCGCGAGGAAGTTTGGCCGCGAGTTCTTTCAGCGTCATCGATTCTTGCCCATTGGCTGTACGCGAAACGACGCCGTCTTGGTACGCGACTTCTTCTGGTTTGGCTTTCCACAGGACTGCCGCCCTCTGCTTCAATAAGTTCACTGCCTCCTGAGCGGCTTCGTACACCGCATAACCAGTCGCAAAGGTCACACGGCTACCACCGGTCATATCCGTGTGACCAATGGATTCGGTATCAGCAACGACCGGATGCACTTCCTCTGCTTTGAGACCAAGCACTTCAGCGGCGATCATGGCGCAGGATGCACGCGAACCACCAATGTCAGGTGAGCCAGTCACAACACTGGCTGTTCCATCAGAGTTGATGTTCACTGTTGCGCTTGACTGAAAGCCGGCATTGAACCAGAACCCTGAAGCGATACCTCGTCCAACCTTTTTTCCAGGGACTTGCGGTAATGGCGATTTGTAGTGATCGCTATTCTTGGCAGCTTCCAGAGTTTCTAAGTAGCCGATGCGCAAGAACTTCGGCCCCGCTGGTTGCGCGGTTCCTTCTTTTGCCCCATTGATGCGACGGAATTCGACCGGATCAATGCCAACCTTTTCTGCCAATTCATCGATAACCGTCTCTGCACCCATCGATGAAGTTGTCGCTCCCGGTGCACGGTACGCAGCCGTCTTCGGTCGGTTGACCACGACGTCGAAGCCGTCAATCTGCAGGTTTTCCAGATCATACGGAGCAAGCACAGTCATAGCGCCAGCGCCAACCGGCGAACCTGGAAATGCACCAGCTTGGTACGCCAGCCAAATTTGTGCTGCCGTAATCTTGCCTTGTTTATTCGCGCCCATCTTCACGCGCATGTTGGCACCAGACGTCGGCCCAGTGGCGCGCAGCACTTCACCGCGCGTCATGACCAATTTGACTGGCTTGCCAGACTTTTTCGACAGTAACAAGGCAAGTGGCTCAAGATAGATACCAATTTTTCCGCCAAAGCCACCACCAATTTCTGCTGGCACCACTTTCATTGAACTCGCCGGGATATTCAGCACCAGTGCGCACTGATCACGAGTAGTGAAGGCGCCCTGGGTGCTCGTCCAAATTGTCGTCTGTCCATCAGCATTATACTGCGCCACAGCGTTATGGGGCTCAATATATCCTTGGTGGACCATCGCAGTGTCGAAGGTCTTCTCGACAATCACATCAGCGGCTTTGAAGCCAGCATCGAGGTCGCCACGCGCAAAGCGCACTTGACTGGCAACATTGGTTGGTTTGTCGCTCTTCTCCGGCGATCCACTCGTACGGAGGTCAGGATGGAGAATTGGAGCGCCATCTTTCATTGCCGCTTCGGCATCCAGCACATGGGGAAGCACTTCATAGTCGACCTTAATCAGGCGAATTGCTTCTTCCGCAATGTGCGTACTCGTAGCTGCCACGGCCGCAACCGGATGACCATCGTAGAGCACCTTATCATGCGCCAACATGTTCATCGACATGAAGTGAGGATTCATGGCTAACTCACCCATGGGAACAACACCATTATGGACCTTCGGAATGTCGGCACTCGTGATAACAGCCTTCACGCCAGGCAACTTTGCCGCTGCCGAGATATCAATCGATTTAATCCGCGCATGCGCATGGGGGCTGCGTAGTACTTTCCCGTGAAGCAATCCGGGTAAACTAATGTCTGCGCCATATTTGGCACGGCCAGTGACTTTGTCCACGCCGTCGTGCCGAATCGGACGAGTCCCAATAACTTTAAACTTGGCTTCCTGTACAGTGGCCATAAGTTACCTCCCTTGCATAACTGCGGCAGCATCGAGCACCGCACGCACGATCTTATCATATCCAGTACAACGACACAGGTTTCCAGCTAACGCAAACCGAACTTCGTGTTCAGTCGGCTTTGGGTTCTTATCAAGCAGCGCTTTTGCTGCGACTAAGAATCCCGGCGTACAAATCCCACATTGCAGAGCTGCATGCTCTAGGAACTTTTGTTGGAGCGGATGGAGTTTCTCACCATCTTTAGCCATTCCTTCGACGGTCTCGATGGTGCGCCCTTGCATTTCCGGGCCAAGGACTAGGCACGAACAGACAACGCGACCATCCATAATCATACTGCACGCGCCACAGTCGCCAGTCAGACAGCCCTCTTTTACTCCCGTAAATCCGAGGACATCGCGAAGGACTTCAAGTGCGCTTTGACGTGGTTCACAAAGAAACTCAACTTGCTCGCCATTGAGTGTTGTTTCGACATGTACTTTGCCTGACATGATGTTTCCTTCTTTCGCTTCGCTTTAGTGACGAGGAATGGGTAATGAGTGATGAGGAAAAACTCAGCAAGACAAAGTCTTCACTCGGTACTCATTACTCGGTACTCATTACTCATTACTTCTTCCGTGCTCGTGCTCCGGCTTCCGTTAGCACACGCCGGGTGAGAACGCCAACCATGTGTTTGCGATACTCGGCGGTCCCGCGCATATCAGAGATTGGTGTGGCGTGCTGCTGCGCTAAAGCAGCGGCAGCGGCGATGTTTTGTTCATTGAACGGCTTGCCAACGAGTGAGTCACCCGCAGCTTTGGCAAACAGCGGCGTCGGCGCAACCGCACCTAAGCCAATACGCGCCGCTGTGCAGGTATCTCCATTCAACGTGACTGACGCCCCAACACCGACCACGGCAATATCCATTTCATTGCGTGGAATGAACCGCTGATAACAATCAGAGGAATGAGGCTTTGGCGCTGGAATACGGAATTCAACGAGCATTTCTCCAGGCTGCAGCACGGTTTGCCCTGGGGATTTGATAAAGTCCTCGGCTTTCACAGTGCGTGTTCCTTTGGAACTGGCAATCACACACTCCGCTCCCAACGCAATCAATGCAGGAGGACTATCTGCTGCAGGCGAACCATTGCACAAGTTTCCACCCACCGAGCATCGATTCTTAATTTGCACTGAGCCGATGAGCCAGGCAGCTTCGGTCAAACCAGGATATTTGTCCTGCATCATCTTATCTTCGAAGATGCGGACACTTGGTACTGCGGCTCCCAGACGCAAGCCAGTTTGCGGATCAAAAGAAATGATCTGCAGCTCTGGAATGTTCTTGACATCAACAAGCACACTGGGCTGTCGAGTTGCAGCTCGCATCTGGATCAATAAGTCTGTCCCGCCGACCAAAGCTCGCGCTTTGTCACCGGACGACGAAAAAAGACTGAGCGCCTGATCAAGTGATCGAGGGGCTTCATAAGTAAACGCTTGCACAGTTCCCTCCTACGTGACGACGTCCGCACGGACCGGATGTCTGCCTGCGCACTTTAGTGAGCCCTGGCATGAGATGCAAGGGCAAAACACTGGGAAAGAAGCAGAGATACAACCCCCGTTGTCCGTTACGGCGGGGCAGTTTATACCACCCCATCTCTGGACACGCAACCGAACCGCGGAGAAAAAAAAGAGGACACAACATGTGTGTCCTCTTTCGCAGTCAGAAAAAGTGAGAATTCGTGCGATTAATCCAACGGAATACGAATCTTCTGCCCAGGGAAAATCATGTTCGCATCTTTGATCACTTCGCGGTTCGCCTCGAAGATACGATTGTATTTGTTTGGATCTCCATAGAATTGTTTTGAGATCTTAGACAAGTTGTCGCCTGACTTAATGATGTAGTAGTCGACTTTCTCCTTCTCCGCAGGTGCCTGGACTTGCCCAGCACCAACCTCACCAACGCCTTGTACGTTCCCAGCAATCAAGACCGCTTTTTGCATGGCTTCAGCAGATGCGGCATTCCCAGACAACGCTACTTTACCACTGGTCGGATCGTAATTGACGCTAAGGCCGGTGATACCTGGATTCGTTGACTCAATCTCTGCCTTGATCTTCTCTGCCGCTTCTTCGTCCCGGTTGAAGATCTTCTTGCCAATGTTCCTGACAAAATCGAACAGTCCCATAACTCCTCCTCTCGTTCTCCTACGAGTTAGGCATGGGCAAGAATTAAGTTACCGATTAAGAGCGAGGAAGAAGCGTATAGTTCCAATCGCCATGAAACTTACCGGGTTTGATATTGAGCGCTTGAAACTCATCGTCGGAGACCTGTA